>CALBGK010000066.1 GCA_937893115.1 uncultured Erysipelotrichaceae bacterium
GTCCTGACGGTGACACATTAAAAGTAAAATCAATCTAAGAAGCAGCGGTATCATAAATTGATACCGCTCATGTTACAATGGACGAGGAGGAAATACATATGAGTGAATGTAATCATGATTGCAGTAATTGCAGTGAAAACTGTGATTCAAAAAAAATAGAGAAGAAATTACCTTTAGCAGATACTAAAATACATAAGATAGTTGGTGTCTTAAGTGGTAAAGGTGGCGTTGGTAAATCGATGGTATCTTCGCTTTTAGCTATTGAACTAGCTAAAAAGGGTTATAGTGTAGGCATTATGGATGCCGATATCACTGGTCCTAGCATTCCTAAATTATTTGATCTTAAAGATCCCGCTTATGGAGATGAAGAGGGTGTATTCCCTAATTTGAGCCATAAGTATGGCATTAAGATTTTATCTATCAATATGATGTTAGAGAGTGAAGATACACCAGTGTTATGGCGTGGCCCTATTATTGGTGGTATGGTATCACAATTCTATACTGAAGCCCATTGGGGAGAATTGGATTATTTAGTAATCGATATGCCACCGGGAACTAGTGATGTCGCTTTATCTGTATTGCAAGATATTCCTGTCGATGGTTTAGTTATGGTAACTAATCCTTCTAAATTAGTGTCGATGATAGTATCTAAAGCTATTGTCATGGCTCAAAAGACAGATACTAAACTTATTGGGCTAGTAGAGAATATGGCTTATGTAAAATGTCCTGATTGTGGAAGAATCATCAATATTCATGGTAATAGCGAAAGCGAAGAAATCGCTGAGAAGTATGGTATTGATATCTTAGCTTCCATTCCTTTAGATACCCATTTAGCTCAAATAGCTGATGAGGGATCAGTTGAAGAATATGAAGAAGATTATATCGAAGAATTAGTTAAGCGTGTAATTAATTTCTAATTTCAGATGAAATTCACAATAATAAACTATAATACACAATATGAATGAAAGAATCTTAATAGTTGATGATGAAGAAAAAATCCGTGAGATGATATCTAAATATGCTCTTCATGATGGTTATGTCGTAGCTATGGCTAAAGATGGCTTAGAAGCTGTTGATAAGTGTCGCAATGAAGGCTTTGATTTAATCATCATGGATGTCATGATGCCAAATCTTGACGGTTTTAAAGCTTATCAGCAAATCAAAGAGTTCAAGGATATTCCTTGTATCTTTTTGACGGCTTTAAATGAAGAATATGATCGCATCTATGGTTTTGATATTGGCGGTGAAGACTATGTATCTAAGCCTTTCTCTTTAAAAGAGCTGATGATGCGTATCAAAGTTATCTTAAAGCGTAAAAGTGATAGTGAAGAAATTATTGAGATCGAAGGACTCAAAGTCGATTTAAAAGCTCGCATTGTCACTGTTGATGGTGAGAAGAAAGACTTGTCCTTAAAAGAATATGAACTCTTAGTTTATCTGCTCAAAAATCAGGGTATAGCCTTATCGAGAGAAAGTATCCTAGAAAAGGTTTGGGGTTATGATTATTTTAAAGATGATAGAACTTTAGATACCCATATGAAATTATTGCGTAAAGCTATTGGTCCATATGCCAAATTTATTACGACTATTCGAGGGGTAGGTTATCGCTTTGAAAAAACCGCGTAGTTTAAAATTTAAGATCACATCACTACTATTATTCTTTGATGTACTAATTTTATGTTTAATCTATTTCTTTCAGACTTTCTTTCTCGATGATTTTTATTATCAAAGTAAAGTCAAGGATATGGTTAGCATATCTAATAATATCGTTAGAAGAATTAATGAGGATGATTTGGAATCCGTTGTCGCTGAGGCTTCCTTTTTGAATGAAGTCTGTGTCCGCATTGACTTCAATTCCTCTTCTATCACTGGCAGTAATACTAATAATGTCTGTGCCTTAAACAATCTATCTGATTCGCAGGTTGAAAATATCGCTAATGAAACTGTGAATCAAGGTGGCAAATGTCTTTTCCAAAATTATCGTCTAGCCTTTCCTTTTAATGATAAAGACCTCTTTATCTATGGTCAGGTAGGTACTTATATGGATGAGCCAGTTTTGGTCATGGTATCTTCGACGATAGAACCTTTAAATGCGACAATTTCTACCATTCAATCGCAATATCTAATGATCGCAGTCATCATCATCTTTGTGACTTTATTGCTGGCTTTTATCATCTCTAAGATGATAGTTAAGCCGATAAAATTCTTTAATAAAGAAGCTAAAAATTTACCTAAGGGCGAGTATCACAGCGATAATGTTAATATCAATTCACTTGAACTTAAGGAATTAAATGAGACTTTAGCTAGCGCTAATACTGAGATTAATAAGGCTGATAAGGCTCGTAAAGAGCTAATCTCTAATGTGTCACATGACCTTCGCACACCTTTAACTATGATAGTTGGCTATGGTGAGATGATTAGAGATTTAAAAGAAGAGAATAATGAAGAGAATATCAATGTGATTATCAATGAAGCTAAACGTTTGTCATCACTGGTCGATGACTTATTAGATGTCTCACATATTGAATCTAATCAACTTAAATTACATCTTGAAGATGTATCCTTAAATGAATTTTTGATGGGCGTCTATAATCAATATGCTAGATATTGCGAAACTCTAGATATCGACTTTAGTATTGAATTAGCTGATGATGCCATCATCACTATCGATAGTAAACGTATATCGCAAGTTCTCTATAACTTCCTAAATAATGCCATTAACTACAATAATAGTGAACACAAGATCATCAAGATTAAATCGATAGAAGAAGAAAAACGCTATAAGATAGCTGTCTATGATAATGGCCAAGGCATTAAAGAAGAAGATATAGATAAGATATGGGATAGATATTACAAAGTTGATCGCGAACATGTACGCTTTCACTTGGGCAGTGGTATTGGTTTATCTTTAGCTCAAAATCTTTTGAAGCTACATGGCTTTGAATATGGTGTAGATTCAAAATATGGCGAATATTCTGAATTCTACTTCTATATTGAAAAAGAATCCTGAGCTTATTAAATGCGAAATATCTTCATCCTTGATAAGATTGAATCAAGGAGAGTCAAGATATGAAAAAGATAATAATTGTAGGGGGCGTTGCCGGTGGAGCTAGTGCCGCAGCCCGACTTAGAAGATTAGATGAAGAGGCAGAGATAATCATCTTTGAAAAGAGTTCCTATGTATCCTATGCCAATTGTGGCCTACCATATAATGTAGGTGGTGTCATAAATGATGAAGAGGACTTGTTGATACAAAGTCCTAAGTCTTTCTATGATCGTTTCAGAATCGATGTACGCATAAATAGCGAGGTCATCGCCCTTGATAGCCAAAATAAAAAAATAAAGGTTAAAAATGAGAATGAGATCTATGATGAATCATATGACTATCTTATTTTAGCTCCTGGTTCCAAAGCTAGAAAGATGTATGAAAATGAAGATAAATTAGGCCATCTAAAGACAGTCGAAGACCTTCATATAGTTAAAAAACATCTTGAAAACACAAAGCGTATAGCTATTATCGGTGGTGGCTTTATTGGGATAGAACTAGCGGAGAATCTTATAAAGATACAAAAAGAAGTCAGTGTTTTTGAATATGCTGACCACATCATGCCCAATCTCGACGATGATATCGTCTATTATCTAGAAAGAGAACTAAGAAGAAATAATATTGATTTAAGGCTTAAAGCACGTATCAGTAATATTGAGATTAAAGATGATAAGTATATCATTCATTTAAATGATGAGATGCAAGAGTTTGATTATGTCGTTGTGGCAGCAGGAGTCATGCCTAATACAGAATTTCTTGAAGGTAGTGGCATCGCTTTAAATGAAAGAGGCTTTATCATTACTGATGAATATTTAAAAACTAATCTAGATAATGTCTATGCTTGTGGTGATGCCATCATCAACAAGAATTATATTACCGGAAATAGTGATGTCATTGCCCTAGCTGGACCTGCTAATCGTCAAGGAAGAATTATTGCTGATAATATCTATGGTCTAAAGAATAAATATGATGGTTCTATTGGCACTAGTATCATTAAATTATTTTCTTTAAGCGCCGCATCTACTGGATTAAATACCAAGCGTTTAGATGCTATGAAATATGATTATGAGACCATACGCGTGCATCCCTACAGTCATGCCACTTATTATCCGAACGCTAAGATCATGCATGCCAAGTTATTCTATGACCAAAAGACTTTAAAGATATTAGGTTTTCAGGCTGTAGGCAAAGATG
>CALBGK010000067.1 GCA_937893115.1 uncultured Erysipelotrichaceae bacterium
CTGTACATTCAAGTACTACATCAACACCAAGTTCTCCCCATGGAAGCGTTGAAGCATCAGCATTTTTGTAAATGCGAATTGTCTTGCCATCAACAGTGATTGAATCTTCGCTGGCAGAGATTTCATGGTCATATTTACCTTGAGCAGTATCATACTTCAACAAGTGAGCCAACATCTTAGGATCAGTCAAATCATTGATTGCTACTACTTCGTAGTTAGGATCAGTAAACATTTGTCTAAATGCTAAACGACCGATTCTTCCAAATCCATTAATCGCAACTTTTACTGTCATATTTTTATATTTCCTCCTTTATGACTTCAAATATATTATAAGATTCAAGAAACATGTAGTCAATTGTGAAAAAAATAATTAGTCTATTAATTCTAGGATTACAATACTATATTCAGGCACCCCTACACATTTAGAAATGCGTACGTCATCGCGTCCTCTTTCAGAATATATCTGGCGATAATTTGAATCGATGTCGTAGAGGTGATGAAATGCACAAGCGTTTATCAATATCTTGAAATTGGCAATATTATAGACCAGAACTTCATAATAATTTTCAAACTTTACTATCTTATTTATTTCATCATAATCATTCAGACGCAAAAAAGGATATTCCTTGCGGAAACTTATCAGATCTCTTGTATATTCTACTAGTTCTAAATACTTATTTTTCCTTTCCCAATCGACATCATTGACCCCGCTACCATTATTATACGTATTATCTAAACCATTTTTAGTTCGCATGAACTCCTGACCACAGTGAATAAATGGGACACCTTGACTGAGCAAAATCAAAGCGAGAGATAGTTTTGTTTTTTTTATTCTCGTCTTCTCATCATCTTGCGAACAGGCATAGATCATCTTGTCATAGAAAGTATAATTGTCATGGCATTCCAGATAATTAATGGATTGCGAAGGCGATACAAAACCATCGCTCTTATCACCACTAAGCATTCTTTTAACTGTTTCTGTATAACTCAAATTGCCTAAAGCGAAGCCTGCATCTCCTTTATAATCACCAAAGTTCGACCCTTTGACTGCATCGCGAAAAAAAGGATTAAAAAAGGCAGCTTTTTTTAAAGAACTAGCATTATATAATGTTGATTGTGAGAAAGCAGGAAGAACAGTCGGCATTTGCCAACCCTCACCATAGACCATAAAATCCTTTTTCTTCTTTTGACTCATGTCAATTATCTTGTTCATCGTCTTTAAATCGATGAGTCCCATGAGATCAAAACGTAAGCCATCGATATCAAAAATATCAATATACCTCTCTACCATCTTCAAGATATAAGCTTGCATGAACGTAGCTTCACTGCGTATTTCGTTACCACAGAAGGAGCCATCAGAAAGTGTCTTATCTTCTTTGTAACGAAAGAAGTAATAAGGGCACATGTAGTTAAAAGGAAAGAGTTCTAATTTATAGACATGGTTAAAGACGACATCGAGATTGATGCGAATATTATTTTCATGTAATTTATTGACTGCTTCGACAAATTCATCAATACGGTTATATGGATCAAAAGTCTCATGGATATAAATGCCATCTAACACATTGTATTGCACTGGATCATATCCCCAGTTATAAGTATCTTTCTTAATTTCATCTACCGTAGCAAAATCAAAGACAGGCATCATTTGAACGTGAGTTATCCCTAATTCTTTAAGATAGTTAAGGCCTATAGCCTCATCATCCAAATAAACTTCTTCCGACAAAGCCTTAAAAGTGTGCGGATATTCAAAATACTTCTCAGGACTAAAGTCATAGATGCTTATTTCATAGATGATGGCATCGCAATAAGAAGTGATAGGATTTTGTGGTTTCACAAAGTCTTTCTTGAATTTTCTGACATCCAGGACATACGAGCAAAAAGCGTTTGCTCCTGAACCATAGGCGAAGGGATCGACTACACGATGTATCTGATTGTTGCGTTTGATGACATACCAATATGCAGCTCCATCAAAATCACCATCAACTCTTATTTCAAAGACATCATTTAAGCATTTTTTCATCGGATATCGTTGGCCTTTGAGGATGAGTGTCACTTCATCGCCAAAGGCAGCCCACACTCTAAATAACGTATGATCTTCATGATAAAAAGAACCTAGACTATCAATATCAGGAAGCATTTTCTCTTCAAACCAATCACTTTGTACTATCATGCGATGTTCAATATCATATGTCTTATTCTGGTATTCTATCCTATATTTAGAAATCTTATGATAACTATCGTTGAGATGAAGGTGCAAACAATTGTCTTCGATCTTTTCTAATTTATAATCTAAAACTTCTTCATCCTTATATATTTTGATACCATCAAGATTATCAAAAGGCTTATTCGCATAAGCCTCTATTAGTGATATGTCGTCCCAATAAAAATTAACTTTCATAAACATTATTTAATAGCTTCGATGTCCCATATTTCATCAGCATATTGTTTGATTGTTCTATCGCTAGAGAAATACGCACTCTTAGCTATATTAATTAAACATTTCTTTGCCCAAGCATCAGAATCTTGGTACATTTCATAGATGTGTTCATGAGCATTTACATAAGAATCAAAATCAGCGGCTATCAAATATTCATCGTTGTGTAAGATAAATTCGTCGATAATCACTTTAAAATCGTCATGTTCACTTGAGAATGTGCCGTCACTAAGACTACCCAATACCGCCTTTAAACGATAGTCGTGCATAACAGATTGGTAGGCGTTATATGAAGATTTAACTTCATCGACCTCTTCTGCTTTTAAGCCAAAGATTTCGATATTTTCATCGCCAACAAGTTGAGCTATTTCAACATTAGCGCCATCTAAAGTGCCTAAAGTTAGAGCGCCGTTCATCATGAATTTCATATTGCCAGTTCCGCTAGCCTCTTTACCCGCCAGCGAGATCTGTTCAGATACATCAGCGGCATTCATTAATTTTTCAGCAATCGTTACACGATAGTTTGGAATAAATACCACTTTGATAAATTTAGAAACATACGGATCTTCATCTATCTTTTCACCGACACAATTGATTAAGTGAATGACCTTTTTGGCAAAGTAATAACTCGATGCCGCCTTAGCCCCAAAGATAAAAGTCGTCTTAGGAATAGTAAAGTCCTTATCGTCTTTAAGACGCAGGTACAAATATATCACATACATGATATTTAAAAGCTGACGTTTATAGGCATGTAGTCGCTTAGCTTGCACATCAAAGATACTATCAGGATCAAGTTCGATGCCATGTTTATTTTTTAGATATTCGCCAAGTTTCTGCTTACGAATTCGTTTAACTTCTAAAAACTCACGTTGTAACTTAGGGTCATCGACATGATCCATCAAATCAATGATCTTATTGAAATCTTTCTTGAATTCAGGACCGATGTATTTTTCGATTAGATCGGTTAATTCTGGATTAGAATACAATAGCCAGCGACGTTGCGTGATACCATTCGTCTTATTATTAAACTTATTGTGATATAACGTATTGAAGTCTTTAAAGATATCATGCATCAAGATATCTGTATGTAATCTAGCTACGCCATTGACCGAGAATGAACCGATGATAGACAGATGTGCCATGCGCACGTTTCCCTCTTGAATGATTGCTACACGATTCAGGAAGTCTCTGTCATAGCCTTGCGAGAGAACATATTCCTTAAACTTCTCATCAAGAGCTTCAATGATCAAATAGATTCTTGGAAGCAATTTATTTATATATTCAACCGGCCACTTCTCTAAAGCTTCGGCCATAACGGTATGATTAGTATAGGCAAAAGTATTTGAGACAATATAATAAGCGTGATCCCAATTGTAATGATAATCATCCATCAAGATGCGCATCAATTCAGGTATAGCGAGTGCAGGATGAGTATCATTTAATTGGATGACGATCTTTTCATGTAAATTATCTAAAGTTCCATAGACCTTCATATGGTCTCTGATGATGGCGTGAAGACCGGCAGATACAAAGAAATATTCCTGTTTAATGCGAAGATACTTCCCCTTTTCTGTCGAATCATCCGGATAGACATTCAGACAAATATCGTCAACATCTGATAAATATTGACGGAAATCTTTATTTGCCGGCAAGTCTTCACTAGGCTCTGCTGACCACATGCGCAAAGTCAAGGTGGTGTCTGTATCAGCTCCGACAATAGGCATATCATATGGTATAGCTAATACATTTTCTGCATTGACATGTTCAAAAATTAAATCGCCATTTTCATCTCTGCTGATATTGACATCGCCATAGAATTTAATATTGACAGCCTTGTCTAATTTACGTACTTCCCAATGATTGCCAATTCTTAGCCATTGATCTGGAACTTCGACCTGTTCATTATTGATGATTAACTGTTTGAATAGACCATAACGATAACGAATAGTGTTTCCATTTCCCGGTAAATTTAAAGTAGCCAGGGAGTCTAAGAAACAAGCTGCCAGACGGCCTAGACCACCATTCCCTAGTCCGGCATCACTCTCTAAATCTTCAATGACATTAATATCAATGCCCAAATCATCTAAGCCATCCTTAACGATGCCATAGATACCTAGATTCATCAAATTATTGCTCAGCATTCTCCCGAGCAAAAATTCCAAAGAAAAATAATACATCTGCTTTCGATGCTCATTTTTGATAATATCTTTTGTGCTTTTCCAATTGGCAGTGGCATGCGTTCTGACCATATCGACCAATACTGTGTATCTTTCTATAGCATTAGATTGTTCAAAACTTTTGCCGTACTGCTTTTCGATGTGTTCAATAAAACTCCTTTTAAAATTATCCTTATCAGAAAACATATGGTCATCCCTTTCTTCTCAGTTTATTTTATCAATTTTTAAGACACAATAAAAGTTTGATATCCATAATTAGTGTATAATTAAAATATGAAAAAAAGAACAGAAACTCGCCAGATAAAGGTCGGCAATTTAACAATTGGCGGACAGAACAAAGTCATCATTCAATCGATGACAAATACAAAGACCAAAGATATCAATGCCACTATTAAACAGATACGTTCCTTAGAAGAAGCGGGCGTTGAAGTCATCAGAGTAGCCATATTGGATATGGATGATGCCTTGGCAATCAAAGAGATAAAAAAAGAAATAAGTATTCCTATGGTCGCTGATATTCACTTCAATCCTGATTTCGCTATCGCCGCTATCAATAATGGCGTTGATAAGATCAGATTAAATCCTGGCAATATCGAGAACGAAGAAAAGATCAAAGAGATAGTTATGCTATGCAAAAAAAGAAGCATCCCTATCCGTATAGGCATCAATGCTGGATCATTGAACAGGAAGTACAAGCATTCCGAAGAAGCAATGATAGAAAGCGCTAAGGACCATATTCGTATCTTAGAAGCACTAGACTTTCATGACATATGTTTATCATTTAAATCTTCAGATGCCTTAGAAACTATCAAGGCCTACCATCTGGCTAGTGAGACCTTTCCTTACCCTTTACATTTAGGGGTTACTGAAGCAGGTGGTTTATTAGATAGCGCAATTAAATCATCACTCGCTTTAGGAAATCTTTTGCTAGATGGCATTGGTGATACGATTAGAATATCTGTCAGCGATAATCCGGTCGAAGAAATCAAGGTCGCTAAAAAGTTGCTCAAGGCATGCAAACTTAAAAATAATGTTCCGACTTTAATAGCCTGTCCAACCTGTGGTCGTATTCAATATGATATGTTGCCTATAGTAAGACAGATGGAAAAATATCTGGATACCGTGAATAAAGATATTACTGTCGCCATTATGGGATGCCCGGTCAACGGCCCTCAAGAAGCTAGCCGCGCCGATATAGGGGTCGCCGGCGGTAAAGACAGTGCCATCCTATTTAAAAAGGGACAGATTGTAAAATCCATCCCTCAAGATAAGATATTCGAAGTACTTAAAGAAGAAATAGAAGCTTATAATCCTCAGCAATGAGGATTTTTATATGATTACATGAGTTAGCGGCATCAATATTATGCCAATAAACATTGCCCACAAAGCCAATCTTGAATAACCGTATTGTCTTGATTCGGGGAGCAGTTCCTCTAAGGCTATATAGACCATAAGCCCTGCGACAAAGGCCAGTAAGAAACCTAATAAGGCATCAGAGATAAATGGCCCTAATATCAAAAAAGCTAGAAGTGCGCCCACGAATTCACTTATACCACTAAGAAAGGTATAAAAGATGGCCTTAGTTTTTTTCTTTGTCGAATAATAAATAGGTATAGCTACAACAATACCTTCTGGAATGTTATGCAAAGCAATCGCCAGCATGATGCTCAAGCCAAGTTCGATATCGTTGATAGAAGATGCATAAGTCGCAATTCCTTCTGGAAAGTTATGTAAAGCTATGGCTATCAACGAAAAGAACCCTAAGCGATATAAATCCTTATGTTCGTGATTGTGGTGCTCGTCAATATCGTGAGGCACAAAGTGATCTAACAACGCGCTAAGGATAACACCAAGAACAAAGGCCAAAATAGCGATTAAAGAAGCTATTCTTTCATCAAATTTTATACTGAGAGATTCAACTCCGCTAGTATATAAATCCCAAAAGGATACACTGATCATGACACCACAAGCCAATCCCAGGCATATAGATAATATTTTCTCGTTTTTGCCATTAGTAAAAAAGATGATAAAACTGCCAAGCAGTGTGGCCATACCGGCAATAAGAGACATCAGTAATGCAATTAATTCTCGATTCATATATGTATTATAAAACAAAAAAAGAGCTTTCGCTCTTTTTATTATATTACTTAGCAGCTGTATTAACTACTGTGTATGAAGTCTTACCTTCACCTTTTTCTTCATCACAAGTTACTACACCATCACAGTTTTTGTCTTTTGATCCGGCGCATACTGGAGTTGAAGGAGTTTCTGGTTTGATAACTACAACTCCCTCAGAAATTTCACCTCTAACCACAGCGTCTGGACCAACAGTTATAGAATTGCTTTCTGTAGTATCAACTGTAACGATATCACCATTGAATGTACCACTATTGATCTTTACATTAGCTTTTGAAGTTTGTCCTTCTCTACTATATAGAATTACAGCGTCATCTGCGTCAATATCGATTCCTTCGATAACGACAGAACTATCTTTTGCATAGCCTTCAAAACCATTGCTTCCTGACCAGTAATTATCAACCCATATACCAGTTTCACAATTTGAGATGCTTCCGCCTTTAATAGTTACATCAGCACCATCATAAATTTCAATGCCTGAAGAAGACCATTCTTCATAGTTTGAAGCACTATTTTTTATATTAGTATTAACTATAGTACCCTTTGCTCTATTTCCTTCTGGATCAAAACCAACTTTAATACCTTTTGTAAGTTCATTACTTCCTGTATATGAATTATTACAATCAATATCTAATGAATCCAATACAAAATCATTAGCAGAAACAATATCCACTGCAGCACGGTTGAAATCTTCAATAGTTACATTACTCATATACAATTTAGCATTTACGCCATCAGTTTTAACAACAGCCTTGCCTGAACCGACAGCAGCGTTTCCACCAAATCCCTTTAGGACTACATTGTTCATTGTAAATGTACCGTCGGTATGATTGAACGCAACATAAGCACTATCATTATTGCCAGAAATAGTTTTACCTTGTCCTTCAATAGTTAAATCTTTAGTGATATTTAATGTAGATGATAAAGTTATATCAGAATCTAGATATACTAATTTAAATCCATCTGTCTCATATGCTTTCCTCAACGATTCTTCACTATTAACTACAGCACCAAATAATCCATTTTTAAAGTCTTCGATAGTTTTTGCGCTCTTTACCAATGTGTCAACAGTATTTCCGAATGTTTCAACTGCATAGCCATCAGGGTTGATTACATTATTTGATCCAAACACTAATGTGTTATCAGCAATCTGTCCTGATGTTTCTGTATCTCTATTAAAATTTACAGCATATTTACTAGATGAAAAATCGCAATCAGAAACATTCAAAGTATACTTGTTTGCATGGCTATTAACTGCTAGTGCATAAGAATATCCTGAAAAAACGCAATTTTTAACATTAATATTTAGATTATAGCCAACGTTTGGTCCATCGCCACTAAACTTAAGGCCTATAGTATTAGCACCAGGAGCGTTAAATGTAATTCCTTCAATGCTCAATGTGTTATTTTCTTGATCTGAAGAAAACTGGTATGTAATATTTCCAGTAATAGCCACTCCTTCATTGCCACCCTTAAGATTAACTCTTTTTGTGATCGAAGTATTAGGAATAACTAAATCACTATTGATGATTATTGTATCACCATCTTGAGCCTTAGTTATGGCATCATTAAATTCACTAACACTGCTTACATTATAAGTTGTGTTTTCGCTTCCTTCAGCCATAACACTTGCAGGCAAGAATGCCAACACCATGAATAGTGCTAGGGCCAAAGATAATAGTTTCTTTTTCAAAATATTTTCCTCCCTCTTTGCTTAAAAATAGAAATAATAATGAATATACCCTACTTCATATATTATTCTAAAACTAATACCCCCCCC
>CALBGK010000068.1 GCA_937893115.1 uncultured Erysipelotrichaceae bacterium
CTAATTTCATAATAAAACCCCTCCATTAGGTTGTCCTAATGGAGGGGTTAGGTTCACCGGTTCACCTTTTTAGATATAATATTCCTTTTTATCTTCTAATCTTATACAAGCCAATTTATAACCAAATACCTTACCACAATCGATAAAGATCCTCTTTGGTATATTGATTATCTCGGCATTATTGCCCTTAACTACAGCCTCTTTAAGTATTTCTTCATTATAAATATCTTTATCATAGTCCTTTAGTAAGATGGCTTTTTCAATATAGGGAACTAGTGCTTTAGTTGGCATATGCCCCATAACTAAAGTCTTATCCTGATATCCCTTTTCAAAGTATGGCCCTCTAAACCACAATACATCTTCTACTTCACACTCGTCTATATCTTGATAGTAATTTGTATTGATGCCCCCATGGACTAAAAGAAATTTTTCACCCTTTACTTCAAGCTCTTGATATATACTTAAAGTCTTAAGGTAGTCAACAAATGATCTAAAATCATTATCACTAAGCTTTAAGCATTCCCTGAATGTTGTATCTCCTCCATTATGTTTCCACAGAGAAGACATAAATCTTTTACTAGGATTATTAATCAAGCTATCAAAAGCCATCAATTCATGATTGCCCATCAATAAAACAATATTTGACTTATGACGTATATAATCAATTATCTCAAGAGGTTTATCACCTCTATCAATGACATCGCCAATGATATATAATACATCCTCATCATTAAAGGAAATAATATCTAACAGTTTCAAGAAATCATCGAAGCAACCATGAATATCGCTAATACAATAATGCATTAAGATACCTCTTCTTCTTGAATATCATCATCTTTTTCTGTCTGTACTTCGCTTTTACTAGACCATGGGCAGGCAGAACTATAACCGCTATTAGTAACTTCATCGAGATAGATACAATAGCCTGGGGTATTAGAAATACCAGAGACAACTGTATAATATTGATTTAAAAGATTTAAGCCATAGGACGATACAAAGACATAGTTACCATCTTTCATAATCACTTCTAACATATTTTCATCATAGGAAAAAGGATAGCGATGAATCTCTGATATCTGATTTAATAGATCTTGGTCCAAATCATTAAATCCCTTGATTATCTCTTCTAGCTGTTCACTAGTATAACCTTCTATTAAAGGAACATTGCTAAGTAGATGAATATTACTATCATCAATTAAAATACGACTATTATCTTCTAATAAATAATAAGCTTCACCATTTTCATTGAGATAACCTAGTATCTTCTTTTCAATGACATTCACCTTTACGAGGCGGTAATCTTCAAGGCTCACATCAACCGATTTAATCAAAGGATTTTCTTTAATCCTATTTTCCACCCTGCTAGGAAAAGTGAAGATAAAAATAGAATTATCATCAATACCACTTAATTCCCTTATCTTTTCATCACTCAAATAGATATTGCCATCAACACTAACTTTATATACTCTAGAAATATCTAAACAGAAATAAGTGGCAATAACTATAGCTAAACCTATAATTATTCCTAGAATAAAATAGCGGTGCTTGGTCCCATAGAACTTTTTCTTTAGATGACTGTCACCACGTTTTTTATAAAAATAGCTATGTTTTATTATCTTTTCATTCTCTAACAATTAAATAACTCCACTTCCATAATAAGGTCAATACCATAATTATCTTTAACTTTTAATCTGATGAGATTGGTAGTTGAAATAAAATCATTAGCAGTCGCATTTTCAACATTTAGGATAAAGTTAGGATGTTTAGATGATACTTCTATCCCATTATAACGATAGCCTCTAAAACCACAGGCATCGATTAAGCGCCATGCAAAATCATTTTCAGGATTTCTAAAACAACTGCCTGCACTAGGTTTTTCTAATGGTTGCGTAGCTCTTCTACGCTTTAAACGATCAGCAATTAAATCTTTGATAACATCAGATTTCTCTCTAGTCACCATAATACGACAAGCTAATATAATCCAATCAGGATGTTTCTGAAAGATAGATGTTCGATAAGCATAGCCCAATTCATCCTTATTCATCCAGACAAATTCATCGTCCTTTAAGACGAGAACTTGGGTGACAATATCGCTCATCGATCTTTTATACGCCCCAGCATTCATATAGACTAAGCCACCCATAGTCCCAGGTATACCACTAGCGAATTCTAATCCACTTAAACCCTGTGAAGCCATGACATTGGCAAGTCTAGGAGCCGTTACTCCAGCTTCGACATAAAGGGTATCATCATCTTCAAAATGATATTGGTTTAAATGATCGAGGCGAATGACACAACCATCATAATCATCTTCGCCACAAATAATATTAGAACCTCGTCCTAATATTTTATAGGGAATGTCTTCTTCCTTTAAAAATTTAATGATCAAAGTTAGACGATTCATATCATACGGTGAAACGAGGTAAGCTATCTTACCTCCCATCCTAATCGTCGTAATCTCTTTAAATCTCGCATCTGTTCTC
>CALBGK010000069.1 GCA_937893115.1 uncultured Erysipelotrichaceae bacterium
CTTTCACAACTGTATCGAGTGGTGCCTGTACTTTCGTAAGACTCTGATCAACTAAATCGATTGTATTATCAGTTCTCTTGACAGTCGATTCCACTGTCTTTACTAGATTAATTAATTTTGCCAATAGAACGATTAGTATAATCAATACTGTAAGACCTAAGATAGGAATCAATTGTTTAGACAAATCGCTAGCCGCAACAATAAATGCGTCCATACATAATCACCTCTCCTAATATTATAATGTAATATGAAAAACTTTTCAAATAGTATGATAACGCTTAAATGTATTTTTTTGCCAATAAAAAAATCTCTACACGATGTAGAGATTAATTTAATGAATTATTCAGCAACTACCTTGATTCCAGGACCCATTGTGCTTGATAATGTGATTCCTTGGATGTAGACACCTTTAACTGCTGCAGGACGAGCCTTAGCAATTGCACCATATAAAGCATCATAGTTTTCTTTTAATGCTTCTTCAGTGAATGAAGACTTACCAATCATACAGTTGATGTTACCTTCTTTATCTACGCGGTATTCAATCTTACCTTTTTTGATTTCTTCGATAGCGTTAGCTACATTCATTGTAACAGTACCTGTCTTAGGGTTAGGCATTAATCCCTTAGGACCTAAAATCTTACCTAATTTACCTAATTCACCCATCATGTCAGGTGTAGCTACGATGACATCAAATTCGAACCAACCCTTTTTGATATCTTCAAGGATTTCTTTTCCGCCGACAAAATCAGCACCAGCTTTTTTAGCTTCTTCTTCTTTAGCGCCTTGAGTTACAACTAAAACCTTTTGGCTACGTCCAGTACCATTAGGTAGAACCATAGCACCACGAATCTGTTGGTCAGCATGACGAGGGTCAACATTTAATTTGAATGATACATTAATAGTAGTATCAAATTTTTCAAATGCAATCTTCTTAACTAGAGCTACAGCTTCACTAGCTGAGTATAATTTGCCCTTTTCAATAAGTTTAGAAGAGTTAATATAATTCTTTCCGTGTTTTGGCATGATTACTCTCCTTCCACCTTGATGCCCATGTTTCTAGCTGTTCCTTCGACAATGCGCATAGCAGCTTCTACATCGTTAGCATTTAAATCTGGCATCTTGTATTCAGCGATTTCTCTCAATTGAGTTTTAGTGATAGTGCCAGCAACAGTAGTCTTTGGATTACCAGCACCCTTAGAAACTTTTGCAGCTTTCTTTAATAAGCTTGGAACAGGAGATGTCTTTAATACGAAGTCAAATGACTTATCTTCATAAGCAGTGATGATTACTGGAACGATATCACCCTTACGATCTTTTGTTGCATCATTGAATGCCGTACAGAATTGAGGCATGTTGATACCTGCTGATGCAAGTGCAGGTCCCGGTCTAGCACCACCGGCTTCAAATTGAAGTTTGCAGACTTTTGCAACTTTCTTTGCCATAATTTTTCCTCCTTTATGGTCGTGGTCTTATTGGAGTAGTTGCACTCCTTCCACGTGCTTAAATATTATATACGATAATAGCCTTATATGCAATAAATAATCGCTATTATACAAAAGAAAGTGAGTCATTTGACCCACTTAAATAACCTTTTCTAAATCGATGTAATTAATATCTGTTGGTGTCTCTCTACCAAATAAGATAATTAATACAGTAGCAACCTGAGTTTGGTCGTTCATTGAATCGACAATTCCTTCCATTCCAGAGAATGGTCCAGATAATATTTTGACAGTGTCACCAACCTTGAATTGAACTTCGACATTCTTATCAGATTTGCCAATACGGCGCAAGACATTCTCAATTTCGCTTTTAGCTACCGGGAATGGTTTTGCTCCACCACCTGATGAACCGATAAATCCAGTAACACCTGGAGTATTACGAACGACATACCAAGCTTCATCGGTCATGATCATCTCTACAAAGACATAACCAGGGAAGATATTCTTAACCACTTCCTTGCTCTTTTTGTTCTTAACTTCAATCTGGGTCTCTTCAGCTACGATAATTTGAAATAGATTGTCGGCAATGCCCATTGTCTCAAGTCTTTTCTCTAGATAATCCTTTACGCGATTTTCATGGCCAGCATAGGTGTTGACCACATACCATTCTTTTTTCTCTTCTGCCATATTAGCCAATAACCCCCAATAATCTCAGCAATAATGTAATGACAAATTCGCAAGCGATAAAGAATACACCAAAGAATAAAGTAAAGATGATAACTTGTACAGAATTGACTAGTAAGTCACCCTTTTGTGGCCATCTAATCTTTTTAATTTCCTTTGTGATTCCATTTAAACTAAACCAGCTCATAGTTTTCCTCCTATTTTGTCTCTTTATGTAAAGTGTGCTTATTGCAACGTTTGCAGAACTTCATCAGTTCCAAACGCTCATTAGCATTTTTCTTATTCTTATGAGTAGAGTAATTGCGGGATAAACATTCAGTACATGTAAGTATAACGCGATCTTTATTTGCCACAGTTTCCCTCCTAAATAAAAAAGTTATTAAAACTCGTCTAATAACAAATACATAATACCTAATCCTTCGACAATAGTCAAGGATAATCAAAAAATAGACAGCTAGGCTGCCTATTGATTGATTATATCTGTTAGCATAGGTATCAGTTGTTGTTTACGCGAGATGATATTGTGGTCAAAACCAGAATGTTCATCAAAGATAGACTCAATGACATCCTTCATGATGTATGACTTTGGACCATAGTATACAAACATAGTTCCTTCACCCATGACATGAGTGAACATCATGATCATCAAATCGTAGTCATTTGCTACTTGTTCTTCATCCATAGTCTTTCGAATCTCTTTGAGACGAAGTTGTATATCATCGATATTGCGATAGTTAGTCTGACCTACAGCGATTCTCGTTTTGCCAAATTCATAACGCTTCAAGTCTTTAGAGATTAATTCTCTCACATCAGCATCTTTAAGATTGACAGATGAATCTAATAATTCTTTCGCATAAGTATCTAAGTCTACTTCAGCTATCTTTGCTAATTGTTTAGCTGCCTCGATATCTTCGTTTCTAGTAGTCTCAGATTTGAAATTCAAAGTGTCAGAAATGATAGCTGAAAGCATCATACCAGCCACGCTCTTACATGGCAATAAACCATTTTCCTTATACATTTGAAAGATGATAGTACAAGTACAACCGCAACATTGATTACGATAATAAATAGGTTTATTAGTCTCGATATTGCCGATATGGTGATGGTCGATGATTTCTACTATCTCTGCTGAATCGATATTATCAATACTTTGAGCTTTCGAAGAGTGATCGACAAGAATGAGCTTCCTGCGTGGATATTTAAATAGATGATAGCGCGATACAGCGCCTAGTATTTTCTTACCATCTAAAACAGGATAGCTTCTAAATCTTGTATTCACTATTGATTTAGCGACATCATCGACATATTCATCCTTTTGATAAGTCTTGATATTAGTACTCATGATGGAAGAGACAGGAATGGCCTCATAGATATTCATAGCGATATCCATGATTGAAGAATTGGTCTTGATGATAGATACATCATGACGTTTAGCTTCTTCGATCAATTCTCTAGATAACTCATCACCATGGGCAAAAATGAGACAAGCTGCCTTACTGGCGATAGCTTTATAGGCTAGTTCTTCATTGACAGGTAAAATAAATACACTATGAGAAACGACATCAAGATAGTCAAAAGTCGAAATGCTAGCTACATTGACTATACCATTAGAACTAAAATTCTCACTCTTATATACTAATTCGCCATTTAAGTCATGATTTATCAATTCAAGATTAGTATTTTGAAATAAATGATCTCTTTTCTCTTTA
>CALBGK010000070.1 GCA_937893115.1 uncultured Erysipelotrichaceae bacterium
GGTGATGTATTTAATGTTTATAACTGATGCCGTATCTCCTCTAGCTTGTACGTACATATTTCTTACGGCCTTGAGATATTCCACTGCATCAAACTGAAACAGTGGCGTTTGATATATTGCATGAATAGGTTTTCCAAAATCGCTATATGTATCATTGAGTTTAACAAGCTTAGCACCTAATGCGTAGTATAGGTCTCTTTCCGATTTAATAAATTGATAGACATTAAAGTTATCAAATAAAAACCAAGCTAACCTTTTTGCGTCTTGATCTAATTTGCCGGTGTTTTGGTATGGCGTCATCAAATAATCCCAGACATACATCTTGTCATTGATAGACAACATATACTTATTGTCCCAATCAACACTAACAGCATTTTTAAGCTCACTTTCTTGAAGTAAGCCGTGCATGCGATAGCCACCATTGATATTTCTTGAGATTATTCTGACATTTCTCTCATCTTCAATATTTGTGGATACTAATGTACATACCCCATGAATTGTCGATAACCATACAAGTTGGTTATTTATGAGCTGTATTGAATAAGGAGTATCACAACCTATCTTGGCATTTACTAATTTAGATGTGAATTGGCCTCTACCTTCATCGTCCTGATAGTATTCTAGAGCAAATATTTCTGTTGGTTTAAAAGCCATTAGAACATCATATTGTTCACCAAATCCGGTGATATCATCTTCTGTATTTCCGATTCTTGCATAATTATTTTCTGGGAAGTAAGTAGCGTCAAATACTTCACTATAGTAATAGATGCTCTCCCCTCCACCAGCCAGGAATAATCTTGAATTATTCTCACCGCCATATGCTACCCAATACTTACTGGAAAGAATGGTATCAATATATTTTTGTTCAGTTTTATAGATAGTTATAACTACATTATTAGTTCCTTTTGGTGGCGCCGTATTAAATGTGATTTTACCTTCTACATAATCAGCGGTGTATTCATCAGCTAAAAGAACTTCACCATCAACTTCAACAATAGGTTGTTTTTCATCTAATTCTTTATCAGTTAAGATGTATTCCTTTGATTCGCCATCACCATGAAATGAATTTTTAAATCCGGTACCTAGACGATTGTAATTTTCTATCGTATCGGCATAAGTACCATCTGGTTTCCGATTTATTACAACATCCGGAACATATGGTTCAACTTCTTTAAAGTCTTCTTCTTCGGACAAGACATAGAATTTATCACCAATGTAATAAAGCATACGGTTGAAATTAATGAATAGCCCTCTTTTGCTAGGTAATCCATCATAGATCATTTCGGTATTCTTATACACTTTACTACCAGCGTGAATGATAATATTTGCATCATAAAATGCTAAATCATATATCGTATCTTTATAGTCATAGTAATACTCTTGACCATATCTTTTACCAAAAGCACCATTTCTATACATCATGTTTAAAACATTAGGCGATTGATTAACTTCTTGTTCATACTCTAAATCCAGAAGATTTATTCCACCACTACATGGTTTTGGTATCTCAAAGGTATTGTATTTGACAGGACTAAATTTAGGCGTTTGTAGTAAAGCCATCTAGCTTCTCCTTTGATATAAATTTCTGATATTGAATTAGATAATTTTTATAATCGGTTATGTATATTTGATATTTTGATAGGTCATCATCTATCAAGAAGTATGCAGCTAATCCAACAGGCATTATTAGATTAAGATATAAATCTTCATAAACCAGTTCATCGCTATTGCTAGAGACATATGGAACTGTTGCTAATGGTGGTTTACCATTAAACATTCTTTCCATATTGTTATATTCGAAACACTCTTGTATGACACGATTGATATTAGAAATTAAATACTGATCGTATATAGTGCTTGAAGGTTTTTCAAAAAATTTCTTTTTTGTATCCTGATATAATTCATCAACAGTCATACTGAGCTCCTTTCACTTAAAAAGGGGAACTAAGTCCCCTCTATTCTGTATTTGCTTTATCCCAGCAAGCGTAGACACCATCTTTTTTAGCATCTAATACAAAGGCATCATATAGCCAACGAATTTCAAGAAGGTTACCACTAATTCCTGGAGGGTCTTGATGGATTTTAGCATCCTTGATTTGCATTGGTGCTAATACAGACTCTGGATTTACTAACATGAAATGCACTTTGTTAGAGTTATTGCCTGTTGGCATATAATCATCTCTTACAGGAACAATTAAGGCGTCACGACACTTACCTACTTGACCTTTAACTAATGCTTTTTCACCAGACTTTTCTAGATTCAAGTATTCAGTTGAATTTAATAGTAAGCCATAGCTAGTTGCTCCGATGTAACAGATAGTACGAGAACCGATAGCTGAATGATTCATTAAATAAATCATACCTTTAGTAATCTCTTCAACGATAGATGTCTTAGTAATGCTTGCTGCAATACCAGCGCCAACACCTTCATAGTTAGCCCATACGCTTAGACAGTGCTTATCCATCATTGGCGTGAACTTTTCTCTTAATTCTCTATTTAGTGCCCTTCCAGCGTTTTTAATCATCATCTGTTGAGTGTTATCGCCTTTATCGATAATCATTGTTGCTGCCTTATCTTGAGAGACAGTTAGTGTTTGAACGGTATCACCTAAGTCAGTAGGCGTACCATATCTTGATGTACCAGAACGGGTATAGTCTACTGGGTCTACAGTATCAATTGAATAGACATTGATAGATTTTACTCCATCCCATTTGTAGTCTTTACATGTGTTGCCGGCTACTACGCTTTGCTCATAGAAGCGTTCAGCAACTTTCTTCGAATATTTTTCTGCTAAATTAATTGCCATTTGTTTAATCTCCTTCTAATAGGCCTTGTAAGAACGCATTAGACTCATCTGCTTCTGCAGCATTAGATGTAGAGCCAAGCGATCTATTTTTATTTGCCTCATTTTTCTTGTTTACTCTGTCTTGTGATAAAGCTTTTTCATGCTCAATCTCTTCATAAGCCTCAAGAAGCGTATATCCTTCTTTCATCAGGTCGTATACCTTTGCATCTAATTTCGATGCATCTACTTTTGGATATCGTTTTTCAAAGCGAGTTAATTGAGCCTTTAAAGCTTCCTTTTGACTATTAGCTTGATTATCTCTACTAGCAACATATTCTTGTCTTCTGGTTTGTAAGACTTCTTCTGCTTGCTTATTAGCTAATTCAAGTAGTAGCCCTTCATCGGCATCTGGATATTTTCCTTTAAGCTTTTCTAGTTCTTTTCTAGCAACCATGCTAGTTTGAATTTTAGATAGATTGCTTAAATAAGTATTGATATCCATACCGTTCGCACGAGCCATCATTTCTAATTCATTATTTAGGTTGTTGTACTTTTCACTTAGTCTATCGTAATTCTTGCCTTTTTGTGCAAGCGCAATAGCTTCTTCTTGAGTAAGTGGAATATCTTCCTTGTCATAACGAATGGTTAAAAATGGTTCTTGCTCTGATTCAGTAGTTTCTTCTTCACTGGTTTGTTCAGTTTCTTCTACTTCTGTGTTTTCTTGCGAAGGCTCTGGTAGGTCTTCTGCTTGCTCTTCAGCAAAAATGTTTTCTTCTTGAACTGTATCGTCCATGTTTTCCCTTTCTTGGCTCTGGTAGGCCATATATAAAACCTAAATTAATAGGATTTATAACTGATTTGTTTGTACAGGCATCTGCCCTTGCATTGCTTGTTGTTGCTGTTTCATTAATTCCTGTTTCTCTTTAACGTTTTGAACTATTTTTGACTTGTTCGGCAAATATTTATCAGGAATTGACTCAAGATAGACATCAGGGTCAAATTGTATGCTTCTAAACACATTGTCTAGAGTATTCATTTGTGCTATCTCGCTATATTGAGAACCAGCGCCGATATCGATAATCAATTGATATTGGAGCTTATTCAAAATATCAAAATCACAATCAGCCACTTTACCGTCGAACAGCACTCTTCTTTGGCCATAGGTATTGGCCATAATATCGATGATGTTTCTAACAAGGTCTTCCCACATGCAATAGTAGTTTTGTCTTTGAATCTCTAAAGGCACATTACTTGCTTCTTGTAGAGCGATAATAGCTGATGTATTATCTGGCCTTACATTTCCCAACGACGCATCGTTAACGCCCATGCAGTCCTTTGTTTGCGAGATAACAGAATCAACTAGCCCCATAATCTGCGATGAGAAGTCAGGTGACTTGATGTATTGGAATAGGCTTCCCATCGTATCTAAACCAACTGCACCTATAGATGTCGATTCCATGAAGTCATCGATATCAATCTTGTTTTTATCGTAGACAATCTTAGGGAACGCTCCATTCATCGCATATAGCTCTGCCAGGGCGTACACTTTATTAATGAATATCTGATTATTGATATTCGATGTCATTGGTGAGTTATAAAGATAAGAATTCTTTATAGGGTCCCACCCGAAACAAGCTAGAGGATATCTGCTATACCCTAAGTCAGTTTTCTTCTTAATCGTCACATTATGAGTGCACTTCACACAGTGAACAGTTTTAACTTTCCTCACCGTGCTTGTTTCAAATATCGTTCCATCAGGCATAACGATTTCATTAGTTTCTGCTTCTTCATGTGTCTCTTTCCAAAGCTTGAGTAAGACAGTTACTAAATCATCGCTATCATCATTTGGCTGTTCAGTGTCGTTATCAGGCAAAATCTGCGCTATTTCATCTTCACTCAAGCCATTAGCTCTAGCTTCTTCCTTTACCTGACTTATGTGCTGCCTAAAAGCGATGATGATGTAAGGCTGTTTTTGAATGTCATTTGAATAGGGATTGCCAAAATATACATTAGTGCAGTCTATTATCTCGTTTTCAATACGACCTTTTATGTCTTGCTTAGTATCATAGTCAGGATTGAAAGTTTGAAGTGCATATGATGAACCAGCCACAAAACTATTTCTAATCATAAGTCTTGATGTTTCTTTAATCTTGGCTTGCTCGATAACATTTTCTATCTCACTAGCAAATAATTTAGATGCCGTTATATCATCTTCAGCTTCCGAGACAGGGATAATAGTTATTGCAACATCGTTAGTCGATAGAGTAGCTATTTGATACTTACCTATGCGTTGCAAGATATTGATAGTAGGTTTAATCATGTCAGGAGCATCTACTCCTTCCCATTGCCTACCGTCATAGAAGTTTTCGTTCTGTTTTATGGTTTCGTACAAGTTTCTGCTCATGCAGTACTCATGAACTTTCCAATATTCCTTCCATACTTCAGTTGGTTCTATCTTCATTATTTATCCCCTTGTAGTTCATCATATTCATAAATTGTTTAAGACTTTCTTTATTAGCTTCAGTGATACGAATTGCGTTTTGGTTTTTCTCATATCTTCTTCCGATATAAATTCCCAGTATCAAGAATCCAACAAAAAAAGCACTCATCAGTGTGCTTGTTAGTAATATCATGTCATCCTCCATAATTTATAAACGCATCATAAGATGTGTCTTTTACCTTTTTCTTTTTAACTGTAGGTATTTGATTTAATGCAAAGTAAGCTATCGCTAAAGCCATAATCAAGTCATCATGTGCCCCTTCAGCAGCTTGTGGCTTACCTTTTATTCTTACAAATGATAAGGCTTCTTGCAGCGTGTCTTTATCATTAATTAAGTTTATGTTTTCTCTCATAATCTCCACCAAATTAGATACAATAGCTGGTCTTGTTGTGCCATTGGTTAAAAAGCCAAAAGACTTCCTAATCTTTTTAATAGCTGTATCAAATACTTCTCTAATGTATAGATAAGGGTAGCCTAATCTTTGTAATTCCATATTTGGATATGTAGAAAAGTTTACTTCGATAGCTATAAGTGACTTGTAATACATACCCAGACAATACATTTGCTTGGTATATAAGTCTTCATCAAGTCTAGCTCTATAGGTCGCTAATTGCTTGCCTGTTCTAGATAATACTTGAGCAGTGAAGTAATCTTGCCCTTCGCCTGCTGTATCTCCGCCTAAAACCGTATAGTCACCGCTAGGGAGTTCGTATATCTTTAATGGCCCCTTATCGTCTTTGACGAACTTTATATTAGTAATATGTAATCCATCATAATCATATTTAAAATAACCAGTCTTAAGTGGAGATTTAAGACTTGCAAGTCTACTCATCACTATTTCGGTATTAAATACACTATCACCACTTGTGATAAAGGCTTCTTCTGGTGAAATAGGATACTCTTGCCTAAACTTTAATTCATCACCATTACACTTGTTGTTTATAGCCCATCTTCGCCATGCTATTTGTTCATTTGAAAGATTGTACTTTTTCTTGATGCTTTTCTCGTATTTAGTTAGTTTAAAACCATCATATGGTTTAACATATTCATTATCTAAATACCACGGAAAGAATAAAGGTGTAAAATCACTAACACCTTCAACCGCTCTTTGCCATTCGTTATAGAAGAAATTAAACCCATTAGCTGTAGATTCGATTACTACCAGAGTCTCATTATCATCTGGAACTGTCTGGAGAATCGCTATCATCGCTTCTTCTGGATTATCCCAAAAGGCAACTTCCGACAAGTGCAGATACCTGAATGTAGAAGATCTGGCGCCTTCACCGACTGTCATAACTTTAATTGATGAATCTAAGCCAGTACCTTCTTGATTATTAAACTCTAGCTTTTTAGCGTTGGAATACTTTT
>CALBGK010000071.1 GCA_937893115.1 uncultured Erysipelotrichaceae bacterium
ATAAAGTACCTATCATGAAGCTTAGAGAAAATAATAATCCATCTATTAAGAATTTAGCTGAGTTTATTTTTGAGAATGTATTCAAATACTATACGATGAAACAATGGGGTCTCAAAGCCGAAGAGATAGATCCTGAAGTTACAGCTAGAGTACCTATTAATATTTCGTATGATGATAGATATTTTGCCGATAGTTATCAGTATATGCCAGAATATGGTTATACTAAGATATTCGAAAATATGCTTGATCATGAAAATATCGACGTCTTATTAAATACTGATGCCAGAACTTTATTAAGTTTTGATTTTTCTAGTCATGAAATATTATTTAAAGGCGAGAAATATAATGGAACTGTTATTTAT
Organism: uncultured Erysipelotrichaceae bacterium; assembly: GCA_937893115.1. Lineage (GTDB taxonomy): Bacteria > Bacillota_I > Bacilli_A > Erysipelotrichales > Erysipelotrichaceae > CALUZH01. The sequence goes on from CALBGK010000071.1 coordinate 363, forward strand.
ACAGGTGCTATAGATGAACTTTTAGATTATAAATTAGGAGAACTACCATATCGTTCTTTAGATTTAGCTTTAGAAAGACACGAAGGAACCTTCCAAAAGGCAGCAACTGAGAATTATCCAGGTCCTGCGTCTATCTATCCATATACTAGAATTAGCGAATACAAACTATTTAATAAGGAATATCCTAGTGATGTAACTTATATTCATAAGGAATATCCTTTAGCTTATGATCGCCAAAATGAAAGGGGTAATATTCCTTATTATCCTATCTTTACCAAAGAAAACGAAAGACGTCATCAAGAATATGTCGATATGATGAAAGAATTTAAGAATTTTATCTTATTAGGAAGATTAGCTGAATATCGTTACTATAATATGGATGCCATTATCAAGAAAGCTCTAGAAGTCGCAAGGAGCTTATAATATAATTGTTTTTATGAAAACACTTATCATCATTCCAGCCTATAATGAGCAAGCTAATATTAAAAATTTAATCGAAGATATAACTTCATATGGTTATGATTATTTGATTATCAATGATGGTTCAACCGACAACACTGAAAATATCATCAGAGAAAATAATTATAATTATCTGGATTTACCAATAAATGTGGGCATAGCAGGTGTAACTAGAATTGGTTTTAAATATGCTTACGATAATAATTATGACTCAGCTGTATGTATAGATGGTGATGGTCAACATCAACCAAAATATGTAGAAACCTTGCTCAAAGAGATAGAAAATGGCTATGACTATGTCATTGGTTCACGTTTTATTGATAAGAAAAAACCGCAAAGTATGAGAATGCTAGGAAGTAGAATAATTTGTCTATTCATCAAGTTAAAGACTGGATGCAAGGTTACTGATCCTACTAGTGGTATGCGTGCTCTAGGCAAGAATGTTATTAAAGATTTTGCTCAAAGCATGAATTTTTATGCTGAACCAGATGCGTTATGTTACACCATTCATCATGGATATAAAGCAAAAGAAGTACAAGTAGAGATGAAGGAAAGACAGGGTGGAGAATCATATTTTAAAAATCCATTCAAGTCGATTAAATATATGATCGGTGTCTTAATTTCTATTATCTTTGTACAATGGTAGGGAGTGAATTATGACTTTAGAATTACAAATAATATTACTTATAGGCTCCATTATAGCTTTATTCTTCGTCCTATGGACTGTAGTAAAGAATAAAATGAATATTCACTATGCCATGGTATGGATATTATGGGGTATAGGAGTTGTCATTTTAGCTCTTTTTCCAGGTTTAACTATCTCTCTTACTAAACTAATTGGTATCGAAGTTCCAGTTAATACAGTCTTTTTGGTAATGATTACCTTGTTGTATGCTTTTTCGTTCTATGTATTTCTAAAATTGTCTAAACAGAATGAAGAGATAATTAATTTAAATTATGAAATTGCGGTCTTAAAGAAGAAAGTGGAAGATTTAGAGAAGAAAAATGACTAAGATGTTGGTAATACCGGGGGGCTTTGTACCTTACAATGATACTGTTACTCTGTTAACTTATAAGCGTTTAAGAGATTTAGATGTAGATATGGATGTCTTGGCTTTCAAAGGAAAGGAAGATCAAGGTATTTTAAAAGAGCTTGCGAAAGACGACAAGTTCAAGAAGTTTAATATTAAGTATCTATGCGAATACGATAATGCCATAGCAATCAGTCATCCACTGCGTTTGCCATTAAGCTTAATCAATATGTTTCGCTATGTGCATTGGACATACAAAGAATTTAAAAAAGGTGATTATGATATCATCTATACTTCGTCCGTTCCGGGTATTACTCATCTGTGTGGCAAAAAGATAAAAAAACACTATCCAAATGTAAAATGGATAGCTTCATTTAGTGATCCAATTAAAAACTCACCATATAAAAAAGATCCTGATTTAAAAAATAGAAGTATCTTCTATCGTATAGCCTTTAATGTTGGCTCCTTTGTTTATATGAATAATGCCTATGAAAAGGCAGCTATTGATTATGCCTAAAGTAGCAGTACATCTAGGAAGACTTTATGGTTTGCGTAAGATAGATAATTTCCTTTTAGCTTTAAAGGAATTAAAAGAAGAAAACCCTCTCTTATCAAACAAAATAGTATTTCATCAATACTCTGAAATACAAGCTCAAGATTTAAAAAAGATAGAAAGATATAACTTAGAAGATGTCTTTGTCATTCATTCTAAGGTTAGCTATCAAGAAAGCTTAAATATTATGAAAAATGCCGATGTGTTAGTTTTATTTGATACGATTATGCATGGAACTATGATACAGCCTTATCTTCCTTCTAAAATTACAGAATACTTATTACTAAACAGACCGATACTAGGCATATGCGAGAGTAATAGCCCAAGCTATCGCATCCTTAAAGAAGAGGGTTATGATCTAGTTGGAAACGAAGTAAAAGAAATAAAAGATAATATCTTGAAACTAATCTAATATATAACTAAAGAAATCTTGATGTTCAGGATAATAAGATATCATCTGATTATAGAAATATTCTTTCATCTCTGGTGTAATATCAGAGATTTTTTCATATACTTGGACTTTTACATTGCCAATATTTGTTTCATAAATTAAATTGTAGACGTCTTTAAATAGAGGTTCATTCCAAATTGCATTAGAGAGTACCTCAAAAATATGTTGATAATTTTGGTCTGAATATAATATTGGATCAAAAGTTACTATATATTGAATGTATTCTATATCTTTAGGGAAGCCATCCCTTAAGTCCAAAGTAGCAAAATCGATTTGTGGCATGTCTAAATCTGGCAATATTGCATTACGAATAATACTATCGTTAATCATCGAATTTCCTGATGCGATATAAGCAGATTGCCAATCTTCGGTTAAAATAGATTTTAAATAATAGGCAAAATCAACAACATCTTGCTTATATTCCAAAACTTGTGGTTGTTTACGAATACTGGTAAAAACTGGAGTATTATATGGCAAAGTAAAAATCGCAATAGATTGAATAGATAATGAAGATACCGATATAAAACTTAAAACTTTTATTTTTTTGTCTAAGATGAATACTAGCCCCGCCAAGAATAATAGATAGACAGAGACATTTATCATATGATAATGATGATATTCAAAAGATTGTATTTGGAAGAATAATAGACAAGGTAAAAG
>CALBGK010000072.1 GCA_937893115.1 uncultured Erysipelotrichaceae bacterium
CTTCTTTTCCTCAAAAAGCCAAAAGGTTAAGATGACAATTAAAGGAAAGACGATAAAGTCAATAACTGTCGTTAGACGTGGTAAACCAATCCCATCAAAAAAATCAGCGAATAGATAATCTAATTCGATGATGGGATGTAGTGCCACTAAAGTGAGTGTTAATATATATATAATTTTTCTAAGCAAGTCTTTATTCATGAAATTATTATAACCCAATTGTTAATAGCTTGTCTAAAGACTTAGTGGACTAAGTCTTTAATGTCTAAATGATAAACCTTTCTTCTTCCTTCAAGTACTGTATCAATGGTAAGTTTAGTATCATTTAAATCAAAACGTGGATGTAAGTCGCATCTTTTAATTCCTTGATATCTTATACCACTATAAAATCTACCTAATAAGATGACATCTTTATTCAAGACATCAATTAAATATAACTTAGACATACAAGTATAATCAGGATAAGTATCAGTGACGATATAACGCTCATTTAAGATGGTTGGATGTCCATCATCAATTAATGTTGAATGTTCAAACATTTCTTGATTGCCATCCATATCGATAAAGAAATAGCCATCTCTATTATTATTTCCTCTAAGATAACCAAAAACTCTATCATTATTTACCCAAGCCATATGCGATACCATCTCATTATCTGCTAATAAGCTTAGTTTTTTAGTCTTGATATCGATACATAATAGTCGAGTATATTTAGTCTTTCCTTGGTAATAACGATGCAAGAAGATAGCTTTATCACTATTTGGACTCACATCGATATGATTTACCTTATGAACCGCATTAACCATCTTTTCATTAGGCTTAAAGGCAGCTATTTCTTTTAATGAAATAAGTAAGCTCACTTCATCTTTTTCTAAATCAAGATAGAAGATACCATCTTTTTCATCATTATCTAAATCTTGATAAGGCAAGTTAAAATAGCCATAATCTGGTCTTAGTTTCGCAAGACGCGAAAAATTTAAACTCAAGGCAAACTTTTTGTCCTTGCTCAAAGAGTAGACAGGGAATGAGTATGTCTTATATTCTAAGTTATTAATATCAACTAATTTAGATCTGTATCTTTCACCGTCAAAGTAATTATGGATGATATGATTTTCATCATACCAAGTAGCCATACTGCCCTGTTGCCAATTCCAAGCATTAGTACTAGATACTTCCCTATCATCGATCATGATTTTAATAGTTTGATTTAAAGAAAGGCTAGAACTATCTAAGTAATGGTAGAGACTATGACCATAGGCAGCACAGGGCTTATCATAATAACCAAAGAAATTAGTGCCTTCTTGATTAATTACTTCATATCTAACATCATCATTTAAGATAAGCTTTTCATTATGACGAGCATAGATATATTTAGCGACAAAATGATACCTTTCATATACCTTAGACAATAATCCATTATTTAAGACATATCCTTTTAGTTTAAATTTTAAGGAGCCATTTAATTTAATCTTAACCATGGTCTCATAAGTAGCCTTACTCTTAGTCTTATCTAGTAAGTCTAACTTTTGTCTAAGCATTTTTTCGCCTTCACTATTGTACTTCTTGATATATGGAATAATGTCTTCCTTATATTCAAATAAATAAGGAATAATAGTATAAACCAAATCATATTTTTCTTTCTTTAAGTCTTTATCAGCATTTATATTTTCTACCTTATAGAAGATAGAATAAAAACCTTCAAAGATACGATAGTAGAATATCGCATCTCCATCTTTAACTTGGTCTAAGATACTAGTAAATACTTTAACCCATGCATCGATAATAGTTGGTTTTAAATCGGTGCGAGTATTACCCTCTCTATTAATGAGATAGTAAGATAAAGCTTTAGCACAATAAGTGACACTATTAACTTTCGATAGTGTATAAAAATATAATAGATTATCAGTATAAGACACTTTATACGGGAATTTTATTCCTCTAATAATATCTCTTTTATATAATTTGGCATGAGGTGAAGGTTCTAAAAAGTAGAGGGCATTAAATTCTTCATCCCCCCTTTTATATAGATGCATATCTTTTAATGTGCCAAATTCTTCATTAAAGGATTTATCATATTTTTCTTCTTCATTGTCGCTATAGACTAAATATTTAGCTCCTACTACTAAGTCAGCTTCTGTATTTTCCATATATGAATATAGGGTGGATAAGGCATCACTAGCTAAGTAGTCATCTGGGTCACAAACTAATATATAATCGGCATCACTTTCCTTAATGCCTAATTCCAAAACACTGCCATAACCGCCATTTTCTTTAATAATGGATTTAATTATGTCAGGATATTTCTTTACATATTCATCAATAATAACCTGTTCATTGTATGGTGAACCATCATTGATAACTAAGACATCATAGTTATCATAGTCTTGTATAACTAATGAGTCTAAGCATTTAGCTATATATTTTTCTACATTGTATGTGGGAACAATAATTGAAATCTTTTTATGCATCATTAACCTTCTTTTAATTATTGTAGTATTTAGCTTTATACCACTTTACAAACTCATGAATTCCTTCTTCAATCTGCACTTGAGGATTATAATCTAGCACTTCTTTGGCATGAGAAAAATCACTATATGTAATATTGACATCACCCGCTTGCATAGGTAGTTCATCAATTTCAGGAGTGACACCTAATTCTTTAGCGATGATATCAATTAAACTCTTTAAACTGATAGGATGACTACCACCCAGATTGAAAATGTCATAGACATTCTCGTGAGTTAAAAGATAATTCATAGAACGAATCGTTCCATCAACAATATCATCGACATAAGTATAATCTCTTGAGGTTGTGCCATCACCGAACATTGGAATAGGCTTACCTTCTAACATCAATCTAGTGAATTTATTGATGGCTAAATCTGGTCTTTGTCTTGGACCATAGACTGTAAAGTAGCGCAGACAATGAATATCAATATTAAATAGCGAATGATATGTGAAACAGATTAGTTCACCCGCCTTCTTAGAAGCAGCATATGGTGAAATCGGATGATCAACCGCATCTTTTTCACTAAATGGTACTTTCTCATTATTGCCATAGACACTACTAGAAGAGATGAATACTAACTTATGCACATCATGATTACGCATGCATTCTAGCAGATTTGTCAAACCCATCACATTGACATCGATATAAAAACGTGGATCTTCAATAGATGGTCTAACTCCAGCATTAGCTGCCCATGCAATGACTACATCAAAGTCATGTTTATTAAATATCTCATTCATGAGTTCATAATCTCTTACATCACCTTTGACAACTTCATAGTGACGATTATATTTTTCTGCGACCTCTTTAACAATTTCGACATTTTCCTCTTTTAAATGATGATCATAATAATCATTAAAATTATCAATAGTGACTATATCATGTCCCTCTTTTAATAATCTTTCTGAAGCAGTTGAACCAATAAATCCTGCACCACCAGTAATAAATATCTTAGCCATGGTTTTTCCTCCTATAATATAAGTAATATAATTTACATAATTGTCTATGCATATAAACAATATAAGACTTTTCCTCTAAAGGATTATACTTATTAGTCTTTCTTGGAAAGTAAGTCTTTTTAAAATCAAAGATAGAATCAATAAACTTATAGACGAAGTGCTTATCTTCTAACTTCATCGCTTTTTTAAGCGATTGGATAAAATTAATATTAACTAAATAAGCTAACTCATCATACACTTCATCAAAGTAATGATTAGTTTGATAAAATTCTACTATCTCCTTACACATATCTATTATATGATAGATTTTATCATCTATCATACGTGTGATATTATTAGGCCTATCAATTAAATAATTATAATAGGCTTTATTTTCATAGCCTACTTTTTTAGCTAGATATAATAATTTCGCTGTCGTACCTAAGTCTTGATGACGATAGTCAAAAGGATAGCGAATATCATTATCAATGAATAACTCTTTTCTATACATCTTATTCCAAGCAGCATTAGGTGTATAAGCTAAGATTGATTTATCATCTTTTAAATTATAAATTCCATCTTTAATACCTAAAGAAATGAATTCTTTTTCATTTCTTTCTAGATAATATTGATTATAAGCAAAGACAAAGATATCTAAATTTTCAT
>CALBGK010000073.1 GCA_937893115.1 uncultured Erysipelotrichaceae bacterium
CTTCTCCATTTAAACATGCAGAAGTTCATGACAGAAGAAGGGGTTGAGTTAGTTGGCAGAGCAGCATTAAGCGATACGATGAGTGATTTAATCGTCGATGCTATTGGTGCTTTTATCATTTCTGTTCTAGGTTATATCTCTTTAAAATATAAGAAGATATTTATTAACCGATTCCATTTTGGTTCTAGCGAAAAGGATAGTATGATATAATCGTCACGGATTGAATAGAAGTTGAGAGGGTAAAAATGAAAATATATAATACTAAAACATTGAAGGTCGAAGAATTTGTACCTATTAAACAAGGGGAGGTCAGTATGTATGTCTGTGGACCTACCGTCTATAATCATGCCCATGTTGGCAATGTGCGCCCAGTTGTGGTCTTTGATACGCTTAGAAGAGTATTTGAGGCTTTAGGATATCGGGTTAAATATGTCTCTAACTATACTGATGTCGATGACAAGATTATCAATGAAGCTCATAAGCACAATATCACTGAAGTAGAACTGACCGATGAGATGATTAAGGCTTTTGATGATTTGAGACATTTATTAAATGCTAAGGACTTATATAAGACGCCTAGAGTAACTGAAACGATGGATGATATCATCGAATTCATTCAAGAATTAGTCATGCGTGGTTATGCTTATGAAATTGATGGCGATGTCTTTTTTAGGACGAGCACTATTAAAGACTATGGTTCTTTATCTAAGCAGAATCTAGAAGACTTGAAGGTTGGTGCTCGCATCGAAGAAAATTCCAAGAAAGAGTCGCCATTAGATTTCGTCTTATGGAAAAAGACGGAGATGGGAATTAAGTGGCCAACTTGTTTCTCAACTGGACGTCCTGGTTGGCATACAGAATGCGTTGTCATGATTAAGAAAGAACTTGGCGAACTAATTGATATTCATGGTGGAGGCAAGGATTTACGTTTCCCACATCACGAAAACGAAAGAGCCCAAGCTAAGGCTTTATTCAATACGGATTTAGCTAATTATTGGATGCATAGTGGCATGATAGATGTCGAAGGAGTCAAGATGTCTAAGTCATTAGGCAATACCATCATTGCTAAAGATATCTTGAAGAAAGTTGATCCTAGAGTTATGCGCTGGTTCTTATTAGCTACTCATTATCGTAGTGATTTAAATATCTCTGAGACGATGCTAGAAAGTTCAGCTAAAGAATATCAAAAGGTCTATAACGCTTTACATCAAGCCATGATAAAACTGGCTTTAAGGAACTATCAAAGTGATGATTATGATATAGAATCATTTAATGGTTTTATGCAAGAGATGGAAGATGATTTAAATACGCCAAATGCTTATGCGGTTATATTTGAGATGGTCAAGACCATCAATCAATTGATTAGAACTAAAGATGTAGATTTAAAACTATTATCTGAACATACAAATAGCTTGCTCAAGGCATTATCTGTCCTAGGTATTGAATATGATGATATCAAATTGAGCAAAGAAGATATTGATACATATAATGCGTGGATGGAAGCTAAAACTACTAAAGATTTCGCTAAAGCTGATATCTATCGTCAAAAATTGATAGAAAAAGGAATACTCTAGTGAATATCGATATCAAAGAAGTGAGCGCTAATTCACTATCTTTTATTGGTGATGCCATCTATACTTTAAAAGTTCGTGAGTTCTATATTAGAAAGCATTATCAAAAGAGTTCTGAATTGCCTAAACTCTGTAATCGCTATGTCAGTGCTAGGGGTCAAGCTAAAGTATTCAAAAGATTATTGGATGAATCATTTTTCACTGATTTAGAACTAGAAATCTTTAAAAGAGGTCGCAATCATATCACCCACATACCTAAAAATGGTGATTTATTATCATATCAGACAGCCAGTGGTCTAGAGGCTATCTGCGGCTATCTATATTTGACGGACAAGACTAGACTAGATGAACTATTCATCAAGATTTTTGAAGGAGGCATTGAAAATGAGTGAACTTATTTGGGGAAAAAATTCAGTTAATGAGGCGATTAAGAGTGATAGAATTCTCAAGGCCTATGTCGTTAGTGGCTCCTCTTATATCAAAATCTTTGATGAAAATAGTATTGATTATCAGATAGTTAAAAAAATCAATTTAGACAAGATGAGCAAATACGCTAATCACCAAGGAGTAGTTTGCGAAATCAAAGACTATAAACTATATGATGTGCAAGATATGATTAAAAAAGAGAACGGTTTAATTATCGTTCTGGATGGTTTAAAAGATCCTCACAATTTAGGAGCCATACTAAGAACAGTTGATTGCGTTGGTGCAGATGGTGTCATCTATAAGAAACATAACAGTGTGAAATTAAATGCTACAGCGGCTAAAGTTTCTTCGGGTTCTATCGAATATGTGAAAGTTTCAGAAGTTATCAACATTGTACACACACTTAAAATGTTGAAAAGTGCAGGATATTGGGTCGTAGGTACTGATGCCAGTGCTACAAAGTCTTATATTGAACAGGATTTTAAGATGAATACCGTGTTAGTAATTGGTTCAGAGGGAGAAGGAATTTCCCGATTAGTAAAGGAAGAATGCGACTTTTTGGTATCTATTCCACTCCTTGGTCATGTCGATTCACTTAACGCTTCGGTAGCGGCTGGGATTTTGATGTATCAGGTCTTAGCTGATCGAAATAAATGTTGATAAGAGCTAGTTATCCACATTTTAACCCCCATTTTTAGCCTAAAATTCTCATTTTTTGATAAAAAAATTATCAAAACTTGAGAATTTTTTATATTGATTATAGCTCATAATTATAGTATGAAAACAAAAGAACTAGTAAGAAAAGTAAAAGCGAATGACGATGAAGCCTTCAAAGAAATCCTAAAGCAGTATAGACCGATGATATATTCGTTCATTCAAGCCAATCGTTTAGAACATGGTGATTATTCGG
>CALBGK010000074.1 GCA_937893115.1 uncultured Erysipelotrichaceae bacterium
AGGCATCTCTGGCAGCAAACAATGCTTCTCAGATTCAGAGTTTGGAGGCTGAAATTCAGAATCTGAAAGAGCAACTTGAGGGATTGGATACAAGCGACCTGGAAAATGAGCGGAATATTCAGGAGTTACAGCAACAGATAACTGCTAACCAGCAAAAAATACGTCAGCTCTTTTATACGGATGAAATTGACGCTTTGAACAACCAGATTGAAGAGAAAGAATCTCAACTTATAAACGCCCAGAGAGAATTGAATTTTCTCTCTAATGGTTTTGCAGAACTGGAGCGGCTCAAGGGAGAACAGCAGACCTGTGAGGATTCATTAAAGAACAATTATGAAGCGCTGTCCCTCAAATTGGAGGAAATAGAACGCACCGAAAAGTTATTTCAGCAAGCATTGGAAAATCAGAATGGTAACAACGCCTTTTTAGATTACAAGACCAGCGAAGAACTGAAGGCGATTAACGAGAACATTGCGAAAGCCAGCCGGAATGTGCAGACGGCTCAGGAAAAAGTGTCTCGCTTGCAGGCGCTTTCCCAAAATCCGACGATTTACGCACAACTGGATGGTATTGTAACAAATTTGAACTATAAAGTTGGCGATACTGTTGTAGATGGCAAACCACTTTGTATTGTGGGCGAACTGGACGATATCACCATGACCGTGCCCGTCAGTGCCTCTGATATTGGCAGTGTATCTGTGGGGCAAAAGGTCAATATCTATGTGGATGCCTACGCAGAGCAAAAGTTTACCGGCACGGTAAAAGAGAGACTTCTGGTGGCAAATGACAACGGAGAATATCCGGTTATTATCTCTGTTGATCCTGGTGAACATATGCTCCTTCCAGGCATGAAGGCCTATGCTACCATTATTCTAAAAGAAAAAACCGATGTTCTCACTTTGTCTAACAAGGCTATCACATTGGAAAACGGCCAGCAGTTTGTACTTGTACGAGACGAGAATGGAGAGCTTATCCGAAAGCAGATCGTAACGGGGTTCTCAGATGGGCGTGTCAGCGAAATTTTAGATGGTCTTTCTGAAAATGAAGTAGTCATTGTGCAGGAGTAAGATATGATATTGAGTGAAACCTTTCATATAGTCACCATCAATATGATCGAAAATAAATTTCGTCTTATGCTCACTACCTTGGGCATTATCGTCGGTACCATCACCATCATCCTGGTGATCGCCATCGGGAAAGGCGGTGAGCAGGAGGCGGCAAAGCAGTTTTCCAGTCTTTCCGCGGATACCATCTATGTAAACCTGGACTATACAGCACTGGCAGCCGGAAAAGATGTCACTACGGTTGAAAAACTGACTCCGGAACTGATTGGGAAAATTATGGAAGAAAGTACCACCCTGGAAGGTATGTATCTGCGGGCCAGTGGTTTTCAGGAAGTGATATACAATTCCAAAAAGCAATCCGCCAATCTGGTCGGTGTTACACCTGGTTATGCCGAAATTTCCAACATTTCCTTTGAGCAGGGAGCAGATTTCGGGGAGGTAGATTACGAAGATGGCGAGCGGGTTGCTGTCATCGGAAGCAAAATTGCTGAGAAACTGTTTGGAACTGGCAAAGCAGTAGGCAGCTACATTAAAATTGGCGACGCTCGGTATCAAATCATAGGTCTTTTGAAACGCAGCGAGGATGGTTTGCAGGGTGTGGATACAGACAGCAGTATTTTTATTCCCTATTCCGCTATGGAAAAGGACGAACTATTGGATCCCTATTCTACAACACAGGCGGTCGGAAAAGCGTTCGGTATCAGTGAAATCGAAAAAGCAAAAAAAGAAATCATGAGTACCATGAACTACTACATGACCGAGGCAAGCGTCTATACCGTGTCCGATGCAGGCACGCGCATCGAAGCTGCCACTGCATCAGCTACCACTATGAAGCTGCTTCTGATATCGGTTGCCGTGATTGTGTTTGTCGTCGGCGGAATCGGAATTATGAATGTCATGTTTGTGACGGTGAAAGAGCGCACCAAAGAAATCGGTATTTTGAAAGCACTGGGTGCAAAAGAAAAAGACATTCTTTTTCAATTCCTGCTGGAATCCTTCTGCATCGGTGTATTTTCCGGTGTGGTAGGCGTTGTATTGAGTTTCCCCGCTATCGCTTTGATGGGCTTTACCGAAATCCCTGTCTACCCCTCTTGGGACGGAAAAATAGTGGCGAGCCTGTTTGCTGTTGCGACCAGTACACTGTTTGGGTTTTACCCTGCATATAAGGCCTCTTTGTTAATGCCGATCCAGGCTTTGACTGAAGAATGACAATAAAATTAATTTTAAGGAGATATTAACAATGAAAAAAAAGATTATAACAACACTTATCTTTGCTTTGACTATCACTTTGACTGCTTGCTCTGCAGGACAGACAGAAGCGCCTGCTAGAGCCGAAAGCCCCGTTTCCACGCAAACTGAAAATTCTTCTGATTCTGCCGGGGATGTAACGATGATCCAGAGTTATATGGGGCAGGTGTCGGATAAGGTGGGCAACGATATTACCGTAAGCTTAGGCGAGCTCGTCTTGGATAGTGGCGATGGTTCTGGCGAAACCTACTATGTTGGTGAAAATGGTGAGAGTCGTCCGATGGATGGCGGTGATAGTGGCAATGCGGGTGATATAACGATTATGATTCCTGCTCCGAACGATGCCGCTGGAGAGAGAACAGAAGGTAATACCGGGGATATTCCAGCAGAGCAGCTGCCCATTGAGTTCACTGGTGAAGTGCTTGAGTTTACCATCCCTGCTGGGGCAAAAATTACCAATGCATTGGGAAAAGAGATTAGTTTTGACAATGTGACTAAGGGTAGTCTGGTGCAGATAATCGTAAATGAGACCACTGGTGTGGTGGAGCATCTGATGGTGATGTAACATGATCTGCTTGGAGGATGTCAACAAATCCTATCGAATAGGTGAAAATTCCCTTCATGTACTAAAAAATGTGTCACTACAAATAGAACGAGGGGAATTTGTGTCTATCCTTGGTGCATCCGGTAGCGGAAAGTCCACGCTGATGAATATTATTGGCTGTATGGATACCTTAGATACGGGGCGTTATGCCATTGATGGCATCTCGGTGGAACAAAGTGCTCCGGATGTACTGGCGACCATCCGAAATGAAAAAATTGGCTTTATTTTTCAAAAATATCATCTGATTCCAAAATATTCGGTGCTGCAAAATGTGATGATGCCGCTCCTTATTCGAGGTACAGATCGTAAAAGTGCCCAGAAAAAGGCGGAGGAAATTCTGGAAATGGTGGGTCTTGAACAGCGGAAAAACCACAAACCCAATGAGCTTTCCGGCGGTCAGCAGCAGCGGGTTGCCATTGCAAGGGCGCTGATTACCCATCCTGCTGTTTTACTAGCCGATGAACCTACCGGTGCGTTGGATTCCCAAACCGGGCGAGAAATTCTGGACCTGTTTTGTGCTTTGAACAGACAGGGCAACACGATTATTCAAATTACTCATGACAGCAATGTAGCGAAAGTCGGAAACAGAATACTTATATTAAAAGACGGAGTCTTATCGCAGTAACGTTTTTTGTGGATAGGTAATTAATTCATACTTTGAAACTCAGTATTTTTTTCAACAAAAGTAAAAACCGTTGTAAAAATGCTGATGTTTATAAGCGGTAAAAATCAATAGAATCAGAAAGGCGGATTTGAATCGCAAAGGACAAAACCGCCGCTTCTTTTTTTGAAAATTAGAAATGTGCGGTGTATTAAAGTCGCCCTTTTTAGGACACGGCGGTATTAAGGAGGTATCGCCATGTCCTATTTTATTTATCACAATTGTCCCAATGAGTCTCGATTAAAAAGACTATATTCTTTATCGGATTAATACGGCTATCAAGATGAATGCACAGATCATGTAAATGCTTATCACAATTTCCTGACATTTGTCTGAAAATGCGGACAGGTGTTTTTTTATTTATACTGTCGCAGTCATTCTATGATCTTTTCTTTTATTTGGTCATTAATAGTACAAAACGAAGAAAGTAATTGTATAGAAAATTACAGCTTTAACGATGTTTAGAGCCGTATTAGTGATGTCTGGCACGCCAAGCTTGACAAGTTCATATTACATGAGGGGGGTGAGATAGAACGCAGAGTTTATTGATTCAAATTGTTCAATTGATAAGATGGAATTGCGTATCAATTATCTAAAAAGAAGGATTGTTTTTGATATAATAAGGTCATGCGCGAAATTGAATTTATCGAAGAATTAAATAGTCATGGCATAAGGCTTGAGCAAAGACAGATTGAACAATTTAGAGAATATGCTGCTTTTCTAAAAGAATATAATGAAAAAATTAATCTGACAGCTATCACTGAGATAGAAGAGATATACGAGAAACACTTCTATGACTCTCTTCTCTTAGCTTTTCATTCTAATATGGAGGGAAGATTAGTCGATGTGGGAACAGGGGCAGGTTTTCCTGGCGTTGTTCTCAAGATAGCTTTTCCTGATTTAAGAGTTATCTTAATCGAACCTTTGAAGAAGCGCTGTGTCTTTTTAAATGAGCTCATAGCAAAGCTTGGTTTAAAAGATATTGAGGTTATCAATGATAGAGGGGAAGATTATTCCCTTTTGCATCGTGAAGAATATGACTTTGTGACAGCTAGGGCAGTAACTAATTTAAGTGCTCTTATTGAGATATGTGGTGCTATGGTTAAAGTTGGTGGTTATTTTGTAGCTCTTAGAGCTTTGAGTGGACAAAAAGAGATAAGCGAAGCTTCTAACGCCATAGCGAAGATGGGCTTTAAGATAGAAGATGTCTTAGAAGAGAAATTGAGCGATGGTTCTATTAGAGTCATTGGCTATTTGTGCAAGGATAAAGCTAGTCCTCTTAAATTTCCTAGGAATTATAGTATGATTAAAAGGAAGCCGTTATGAAAAGAAGAGATAAGATAAAGATAGATTTAATTAATTGTGAATTAAAAGAAAAAGATAAAGACGATGAAAAGATAGAAAGCTTGGCTGAAGCTATTAATAGTCATATCGACTTATTGCCTATCGTTTTAAAAGAAAATGATGGGCGCTTTGATGTCTTGACTAATGATAATATTCTCAAGGCCCATATCTTGATCGGTGATGAAGAAGTTGATGCCATCATCTTGAGCGATGATGAAAATGAAGAGATAAATACTACTCTTTTGCAGAATATGCAAAGAAATGATAAGAGTGTCATCGATGAGGCTATGGCGATGTACAAGATATTGATTGATGAAAATATCTCCCAGGATGCATTGGCTAGACGTCTTGGCTTAAAACAGTCGACAGTGGCTAATAAGCTTAGACTCTTGCGTCTACCCGATTATATTAAGGAAGCCATCAATGATAATGTAATCACTGAAAGACACGGTAGAGCTCTATTAAAGGTAGATAGCGATAAGCTCGAAGAAGTATTTAAGACTATTATTGAAAGAAAATATAATGTCAAAAAGACTGAAGAGTATATCAAGGCATTGAATGTCAGAGGCAATCGTGGTGTCTCCAACAATATTAAAATTGGTCTCAATACTATTAATGAGGCCTATAATTTATGTAAGAAGAGTGGTCTTGATTGTGATATGTCGACAAGAGATAGCGATGATGAAGTAAAGATCATCATCAGATTTAGGAAATAGGGGGTAGAAAATGGGAAAAGTAATAGCGATAGCCAATCAGAAAGGTGGCGTTGGTAAGACGACCACTAGTATCAATCTGGCAGCTGGTCTAGCCTACTTAAATAAAAAGGTTTTATTGATAGATTTTGACCCACAGGGCAATGCGACACAGGGTATAGGACATTCTGTGCTCTTAAATGATTTGACAGTCTATGATGGGCTTTTAGGCCAATATGAATTAGCTGATTGTGTTAAGACTTTAAAAAAGCCGCAACTTGATATATTGCCTGCTAATATCAATCTAGCTGGAGCTGACTTAGAGATGATGAAGATAGCAGATAAGCGCGAATCGCTTTTAAAAGATAAACTCAAGGCGATAAAAGACAACTATGATTTTATCATCATCGATTGTCCACCATCTTTAGGTTTATTAAATACCAATGCCCTTACGGCTGCTGATTCTGTGATGATTCCTGTTCAATGTGAATATTATGCTCTAGAAGGTGTGACCCAATTACTACAGACTATCCGTTTGGTACAAAAATTATTTAATCCTAGTCTCAGGATCGAAGGTGTCTTATTGACGATGTTTGACCGCCGTACCAACTTGAGTGAAGAGGTGTCACAAGAAGTACATCATCACTTCAAAGAAAAGACTTATCGTACATATATTCCAAGAAATATCAAACTCTCTGAAGCTCCTTCGCAGGGCAAATCAATCTTTGATTACGATATCAGCTCAGATGGCGCCAAGGCTTACGTGGCATTGACCAAAGAAGTTATTAATAATAATAAGGAGGCTTAGTGATGGCAAAAGAGAAACGTTTAGGCAAGGGATTGAGTGCCATATTCGGTGATGATATCGATGCCGTATTAGATGATATAGCCAATAATGAAAGTGATATCAAGGGACAAAAAAGTACTCTTGACATCAATGCCATTCGTCCTAATCCATATCAGCCGCGCAAAGTATTCGATGAAGAAGCTTTAAAGGAATTGGCTGAATCGATTAAGGAACATGGTGTCTTTCAACCAATCTTAGTCAGAAAAGCCATCAGTGGTTATGAATTAATAGCTGGCGAAAGAAGATTAAGAGCCAGTAAGATGGCAGGTCTTGAGACGATACCGGCTATCATCTTAGATTTTAATGACCAGGAAATGATGGAGATATCGCTCTTAGAAAATATCCAAAGAGAAGATTTATCTATCATTGAAGAAGCAAAGGCTTATGAAAAACTTATCGAAAACTTGCATTATACTCAAGAGGAACTAGCTAAAAGAGTAGCTAAGTCACGCAGTTATATCACTAATACTTTGCGTCTTTTAAAACTCAGTGATGAGGTGCAAGAATTATTGAACAACAAGTCTTTATCTTATGGTCATGCGCGTGCTTTGATCAATATCGAAGATGAAAATACCCAAGTAGAACTAGCTAAAAGGGCGGTTAAAGAAGGGTTGACAGTCAGAGAAATTGAAAAGTTAGCTAAGGCGAAAAAGGATAAGCCAGCAAAGAAAAAAGATAAGGATCCATATTATGAAGATGTCCGCCATCGCTTAGAAGAGAAGTTGTCCACTAGTGTTGATATCACTAGTCATAACTTGAATATTCACTATCGCGATGTCGATGACTTGAATAGAATATTAGAAATATTAGATTGTGTGGAGGATTTCTACGATGAAAAATGAATTAGAATTACTAAAAGAGATTGAATATGTCCGTTTTGGTGGCACTAGACAAGAGTATAAGACAGCCCTTTGGATTATTGATCGACTAGCTGAATTAGGCTTAAAAGCACATCATGAAGCTTTTAATGTCGGGGCTTCTATCGTCTCTTCTCATAGCTTGGTTGCCGATGGCGAAGAGATTGCATCAAGAGTATTATTTGGTAGTCCTAGTGTTAAAGATTTAAAGGCTCCATTATATTACTTTAGTCACAATGATGAAGTATCACTAAGTGAAGTCAAAGATAAGATTGTCTTAGTAGATAGACTTGGTTATTGGAATTATAAAGACTTATTTGAACATAAGGCATTAGCTGTCATCGTCTACAATGGCGATCTCTATGATGATAATAGAGATATTGACCAAAGAGAGATTAGAGCTATGGAAAAAGAAGTTGGACTAATGCCGGTTGTGCAAATTCATGTCAAGGATGCATATCGCTTGATACAGGACGGAGTTAAAGAAGTGTGTATCAATATAGATAGTAAAGATGTTGAAGCAGAAAGCGGCAATGTCATTTGTGATATCGAAGGTGACAGCGATAAGACTCTTGTCTTTACAGCTCACTATGATTCAGTATGGTTATCTAAGGGTGCTTATGATAATGCGACAGGTACTATCGGTCTTATCGAGATAGCTGAATATTTCGCTGAGCACAAACCTCATCACAATATTCGCTTCATCTTCTGTGGCAGTGAAGAAAGAGGAC
>CALBGK010000075.1 GCA_937893115.1 uncultured Erysipelotrichaceae bacterium
GCCAAGTGATGTCATAGGCATATACCAGGACTATTTAAAATCAATTATTAACGTCTATTTGCCACCAAAAGATTTGACTGAATAATCTAAACCTAAGGCGTTCATCATTTCACTGACGGTCACTAATTGATAACCTTCAGAAATAAACTTAGGCACGATTTCTTTAATAGCTTCCGCAGTTGTCTCGTAGATATCATGGAATAAGATTACATCCTTGTCATCTACTTCGCTATAGACGACATTCTTAATGCTTTCTACATCACGACTTAACCAGTCTTCGCTATCGACATTCCACATGATGGCCGGATATGGACTAGCTGCTTTGACATTTTCATTTAAGGCACCATATGGAGGACGATATAGTTTCATCTCATATCCAAAACCATTTCTTAAGTCATTGGCAGGAATACCTATCTCTTCTTTTATCTCGTCGCTAGATAGCTTAGTTAAATTCTTGTGTGATTGAGTATGCGAACCATATTCATGTCCATCTTCAATCGCCTCTTTAATAAAAGGGATCTCCTTATCTTCTCTTAAGCGCTCACCTAGGCAAAAGAAAGTGCCAGCTCCATCATAATATTCTAAGGTATCCATGATGATAGAAGTTGTATCAATATTTGGCCCATCATCAAAAGTCATCGCTATCATCGGCCTATCAGGGTCGACATAACGTGGTTTGACATATAATTCATTGGCATAGCCAAAGTTTTTACCGAGTTCAGTTTGCATATACTTTAATGGCACAGCTACTTCGATATCAAATTCCGGAATATCAACTAAAAGATTCTCCCCTTCTACATCAAAGGTCGCATTGCTCAAATCAAGATTTGAGACATGGCTTTTCTCTAGAAAGGAAATACTATAAGCTTCGTCGCGTTTTTGTTTCTTAGCTTCATAGCGCAAGTAATCAGAGATGATCTTTTTTCCATTATCATTAATATCATCAATAGTTATAACTAATTCCTTATTATTTTGGTCGATGAAGTATTTGTCGCCCTGACCATAATCAACTAATTTATAATCCCCATAAGGTTTAAGAGCATAGTCGTAAATGGCATCTTCTTCGCCCTTTTTGCACATCTGTTTAGCTAATTCTAGGCCAGGATTATCACCATTTGGATAGAATGCTAAACAGTGCTTTTCTTGATATTTTAAAGCATCGGCATGAATGCTATTAACACCGAAAAATTTAAAATTGAAGAATAAGAAGAGGTATAAAAATAGTCCGACAATTGCCACCAATAATACCGAGATGACAACCACGGCACCCTTTCTTAATTTTCTTTTTTTCATCTGCTTATCACCACTCACATTATGATACTTTATAGTATTTTTTACAAGATTAAGTGATAAACTATTAAGAAAAGGAGAATTGCTATGTACTATTTCGCTAACGATTACAGTGAAGGTGCTCACAAAAAAGTATTAGAAGCCCTCATCAAAACTAACTATATTCAATGTGCCGGCTATGGACTAGATGGATTCTCTGCCAAGGCCAGTTCAAAGATCAAAAAACTGATCAATTGCGAAGATGTTGACATTCATTATGTCTCAGGAGGAACTCAAGCCAACCGTCTTTGCCTATCGGCTTTTTTACGCAGTCATGAAGCCATCATCTGCCCTGGTAGTGGCCATATCAATGTCCATGAAGCCGGTTCTATTGAAGCTTCAGGCCATAAGATTATTCAAACTAAGGGAGTAAATGGTAAAATCACTGCCCAAGAAATATTAGATGTATTAAAAGTGCATACCGATGAACACATGGTTAAACCAAAACTTGTCTTCATCACCGATGCGACAGAAATAGGAACTATCTATACTAAGGAAGAATTAATTTCTATCCATGATGTCTGCAAGAAACATGGCCTATATCTCTATCTAGATGGTGCAAGGCTAGCTAATGCTTTGTGTGCTCAAGACAATGATTTGACTCTTGAAGATATCAATAATTTAACTGATGCCTTCTATCTAGGCGGAACTAAGAACGGTTTACTTTTAGGTGAAGCCATCATCATCAGCAATGACGAACTTAAAAAAGACTTCCGCTACTTCATGAAACAAAATGGCGCCATGCTCGCGAAGGGTAGAATCTTAGGTGTACAGTTTGATGCCTTGCTTGAAGATAATCTATTCTTAGATTTAGCTGACCATGCCAATAAGATGGCTCAAAAGATACAGGCCAGTCTTGTAAGTCTAGGCATCCCTCTATTTATTCAAACTAGTACCAATCAAATCTTCCCTATTCTTCCAAATACAGTTATTGAAGAACTCAGAAAAGACTTTGTCTTCTTAAATTGGGAATATATTGATGAAGACCATAGCGCAGTGAGATTTGTCTGCTCATGGGCAACTAGAGAAGAAGATGTCGACACTTTGATTAAAAAAGTAAGAAACATCTATGCGCATCAATAAATATATCGCTTCAACTGGCCTATGCTCAAGGAGAAAGGCCGAAGAATATATCAATGAACAAAGAGTTACTATCAATGACGAAATAGCCTTTCTGCATTCAACAGTCGACGAGACTAAAGATGTAGTTAAATTAGATGGTAAAATCATCAAACTAAATGAAAATAAAGTCTATATCCTATTTAACAAACCAATCGGTATTATCACGACTACCGAGCGTCATATCAAAAATAATATCATTGACTATATCAATTATCCTGAGCGTATCTTCCCCATTGGTCGCCTTGACCAAGATAGCCATGGTCTCATCGTCTTGACTAATGATGGCGATATTGTCAATAAGGCTTTGCGCTCAGATAATAATCATTCCAAGGAATATATTGTCAAAGTCAATAAGGATATCGACGACAATTTCTTGGAAAATATGCGAAATGGTGTAATGATATATAATCCCGTTCATGACAATATGGTCAAAACCAAGAAATGTGTAGTAGATAAAATTAATAGACGCAAGTTTAAAATCATTCTCACTCAAGGATATAATAGACAAATCAGAAGGATGTGCAAGGCTTTGGGCTATGAAGTCATTGATTTAGAACGCATCAGATTTATGAATCTAAAGGACAAAGATTTATTGCCCGGAAAATGGCGCGAGCTAAAAAAGGAAGAAAAAGTACAATTTTTATCTAATTTAAATTAATGATGGAGCTTTCCATCATTTTTGTTGGTATACTGTGGTTGCACACATTATGCATTGGGGGGGAAACATGTTAGAGAAAATTTTTCATCTGAAAGCCAAAAATACCGATGTGAAAACTGAAGTATTAGCTGGCTGCACAACATTCTTAGCAATGGCTTATATCTTATTTGTCAATCCTAGTATTCTCTCAGAATCTGGAATGAATGCTCAATCAGTATTTTTAGCTACAGCCATCGCATCATTTATCGCTTCTGTCCTCATGGGCTTACTAGCGAATTATCCAGTAGCTCTATCTAGTGGTATGGGTGTTAATGCCCTATTCACTTATACAGTCTGTATACAATTTGGCTACTCTTGGCAAGCAGCACTCGCTTGTGTATTTATCTCAGGACTTATCTTTGTCCTTATCAGTATTACTGGAATTAGAAAACTAATCATCAATTCTATTCCTAAAAATCTGAAATTAGCTATTGGCGCTGGTATAGGTTTCTTTATCGCCTTTATCGGTTTCGCTAATGCCGGTATCGTTGTAAGCAATCCTTCAACTATCGTATCTTTAGGTAATATGCTAGACCCTACAGTCATTTTAGCCTTAATCGGTTTAGTAATAACAATCGTCCTTATGGTTAAAAAGGTCAATGCTGCTGTCTTCTGGGACATAGTCATCACAACCATTATCGGATTAATCATGAGTGCCTTTGGTTTAGAAGGTATGCCAGTAATACCAGAGACCGTCATCTCCTTTAATTTTGAGATGCCTACCTTCATGGCGTTTATGGAAGGCTTTGGCGAAGTATTCTCTGATCCGAGGTCAATCGTTATCATCTTCACCTTCCTTTTTGTAGACTTCTTCGATACAGCTGGAACTTTAGTTGCCGTTGGTAACAATATTGGTTTAGTCAATGAAAATGGTGAAATGGAAAATGTTGAAAAAGCTCTACTAGCTGATTCTATCGGTACTGTAGTCGGCGCTTGCCTAGGTACTTCAACAGTAACTTCCTTTGTTGAAAGTGGTTCAGGTGTTGCTGCTGGTGGTCGCACTGGCTTAACAGCTTGTACAACTGGTATCTTATTTCTATTATCTATCTTCTTTAGTCCTATCTTAGTGATGGTAACTTCTAGTATTACAGCACCCGCTTTAATCGTTGTAGGTATCATGATGTCCATGCAACTAGGACAGATAGAATGGAATCTAAACAATGCCATCTTCGCCTTTACTACAGTAATCATGATGGTGCTTTGTTACTCAATATCAGATGGTATTGCCTTTGGTTTTTTAACTTACACTATCAGTAAATTAGCCAATAAAGAAGCTAAAGATATAAAACCTATCATATATATATTAGACATCATATTTATCATCTACTTTATTACAAAATAGTAAAAACCTCTTAACCTTAGGGGGATAATTTAATAATGCGCCGTATTCGATAGTTGAACCGAATACGGCGCATTATTATGTATAGCATTTGTCTTCGTGCGTGACTAAAATCAATTTAGACGAATCACATCTGCCACTAAGCAAAACATCCAAGTAGAAAAACTATATAAACAGTTCTATATTAAACGATGAAATTTATTCATAATCATCTAATAAAATCATATTAATAAATAGTTAGATTGTAGAGAAAATGCTTAAATTAGAATAGCACTACATTAATTCATTTTTATGCTTTTTATCTCTAGACTTCCATACAGATGCTAATATGTCCTTTAGCACTAGAAGCGCATTTAACTCGTCATAGTCATATCTTTTCTTAAGATCATCAAGCAGCTGATCTAATTCTTTTGCATAAATTTCTGCTTGAACTTGACTTTTATAAGTAGATAGAATCGGGTATTTTTTGCTCCACGCTTTTGTCCAATCAATCTTATCAATAACCTTATCGTTGGTTCTGTCGATAGTATCTTGTATTTCCTTGACATCAATATCGAATTCAATTAATTCATCTAATGTAAGATGGTAAATATCGGATAACCGTTTTGATTGTCGAATATCGGGTAAAGTTTCATCCAGTTCCCATTTAGATATGGTTTGTCGGCTTACACCTAACTTTTCCGCTACTTCTTCTTGTGACAAACCACTTTTTTCCTTGCATCATAAAGATTGCTTCCCAAACTCATATTTATCTCCTTATTTTTACAAAAATATTATAAGAAAAATCAGCACGAAAAAACACTGATAGATCATTACTATTTCGCCCGCTATCTTAACATCATTTTTGCAAAACGCTAAAATCTGTAACATACTGCTAAAAATGATCCAAAAATGATATTTAACCCTCAAAGTACAATGGCGTCCAAAAGCAAATAAAGATGTTTTATTTGATAAGCATCAGAATATCAAAAGACCAGTTTTTTCAATGGAGTGAATTATTGTTTTATCATGAACATTTCCGTTTTCTTTTATTTTCAGGATAGAAAAAAATACAGCATCACCACCACTAACCATCTTGTTTAAAGAAAGAATATACTAATTTAATAATAAAATATCAATATGTTGCTCATAATCGATACAAATATATCTGTTTTTTACTTATTGAATTCGATTGCATCAATAGCTTTGATAATAGCGCTTCTAAAAGAAGATTCTTCCAAAGAAGCTACGCCCTTGATAGTTGTCCCCTTAGGAGAGCATACTGCGTCTTTTAAAATGCCCGGATGTTTATTTGTCTCTAGATACAATTTGCCAGTTCCCACCAATACCTTAGCAGCCATGGCATAAGCATCTTGGCGGCTAAGACCATATTTGACACCTGCATCACCTAAAGCTTCGATAAACATAGCTACAAAGGCCGGTGTACAACCACTCATGGTGCCACCGGTTGAGAATAATTTAGTGTTTAACGTAACTATTGAAGAAATGGGTTCAAATATAGCTTTGAAAACTTCATATTCTTCATCAGTTAGATTATGTCTATCTTCACTTATACATATTCCTTCGCATACTTCGATAGGTGTATTGGGAATAGTGCTAATGTGGTGAACATCTTCTCCAAATAAAACGGCATATCTATCATAATTATAACCAGCAACAAGAGATATGACTGTCTTACCTTTAAAAAGATCCTTAATTGGAATGATGACATCATCAATCATATATGGCTTAATAGCTATAATTATATAATCACAAGTATTAACTAGCTCCCTTGCATCATGTAAAGGATGAATGTTCAATCCTTTGGCATTAACGCATAATTTATCATAGTGAGCAGCACATGCATAAACATCAAAATTAGCGGCGCTTCCCTTTTTGGTCATTCCTTTAGCTATGCCCATGGCCATATTGCCAAAACCTAAAAATCCTAACTTTATTTTTGCCATAATTATCTCCTTTTAATATACTTTCATTCTACATCAATTAGATTATTATGCATAAACATGACACACGCTTAATATTTCGGTTAGTAGATGTTACTAATTGATAATAAACGCATAATAGGAATCATGGCATTTTAAGTTCTTTTTGCCTAAATTAAATATTTTAAAAAATATATTTCATAATTAAGTTACCAATGATTTCATTTATATTGTATTGTTGATGAATTGTTATTGTATAATGCATTCCCTATTGCAGTACATCCACACCAGAAACATAAAATTTCCTATACTAATATAATTCAAAATTATTCATCACATCTTTTTTATACTACTCTTAACTTATCTAACCAATTAATTTATCAGCGCATTCAATCAATTGAAGTGCCACTGTCTTTATTGCCAAAATAATACTTTCTGTTTCATAAATATCTACATTTTCTACAACTGTTCTTAGAATAAAATCTGTTCGATTAGGTTCGTTAGTTAATTCAAAAGAAGTATTATATAACTTTAACTTATCATGATATTTGCATTGGATCTTCCTATTAAATCCAGACAACCAGACCTCAAATTTAAATTCCCTATGGACAAATGTTACAGCGATTTTTAAACCACTTTGTTTTAATCTATCATTGGTAAATTGAAAATACGAATAATCCATAGCATTTTCTACAATATTGCTCTGGAATCGATAATCTTGCAGTTGCTTTTCTAATTGAATTTTGACATAACGGAATAAAGAAATAAACTCTTGATAAGCTTTTTCTAAATTTGTTGTTTGAATTAATCTTTTATACTCATCTAATAAATCTTTATTAAACTCCACCAATACTACTCCTTTTTCGTTCAATGACCACATTCATTTTAAGTTATATCATGAATCTCCTTAAACGTTCTACTATCGGAACGCTTATCAACGCAATATTCATATCAATTACTGTTTTACGCTATATTATAACCCTATCAAGATAAAAACTCTTGAATCATAAATAAAATATCATTTATATACCTTAATGTCAGAAATCATATTGGCAATCCCGATTGAATTGAAAAAACATGAAGATCAAACAAAATCAAGATATTTAGGTATCGTTTTATGGTGTCCTGCCAATTTTAGAGAATCAAACTCGCAACTGAACTTATGCACCTAAAAGCATTTGTTTATAAGATTATCAAAAACCATTGTTAATTTAAAACTAGCTATCAGTGAACCGCTATTGGCATCTTATTTTATATCACAATATTAGAGTTAAATTTAACATTAAACAATTAGCGTAACATCCGATATATCTAAATGTAAAAGATTGTATCGCTGTCATCCAAGAAATCTAAAGTCGAAATCGAGATTCTTTGCAGTTCTTTGCTAAGAAATCGGGGTATCGAATTCATCGTGATATATTTTTCAATAATATCGACAAAAAATCTAAGTAGTTATTATATTCTCGATAAACAAGGGTAGGATAAATTGTTTGCTAAAACCTATTTCGAATTATTGCACAGATTAAGAACAACCGCTAATTTTTAATAGAATATTGATATTAACTCATCACTCCAATTTGCTTTGATATAGTCTGATAACAATTCTACTTCAATCGATTTTGAACAATTTTATTATATT
>CALBGK010000076.1 GCA_937893115.1 uncultured Erysipelotrichaceae bacterium
CAGGTGGTCTGATCATCTATTTGTTGCCTAATTCAAGTGAGGAAGAAGTGGAAGAAACTGAACCTATTTTAGAAACAGGTGAAGTTATTAGCCAAGAGGAAGAAATTATGGAAATTAGAATAAGTGATGGAAGTAATGAAGTAGTATATGCCTTAAACGAAAGCGAAGCTGCTAGAGACTTATATGAGCAATTACCATTAAGTTTGGAAGTTTCAAACTTTAGTAATAACGAAAAGATTTTTTATCCAAGCAATGAGCTAGATATAAGTGATGCCATTTTGGCAAGCAGTGGTCAAAGCGGCATCTTAGCTTACTATGCACCATGGGGCGATGTCGTCTTATTCTATGATAAATTTAATGCCACTAGTGACTTATATATCTTGGGCGAAGCGATAGAAGGTAAGGATGCGGTTAGTAACTTAAGTGGTCAAATAGAAATAGAGAAGGTAGAGGAGTGATACTTAGTGTTAAATGAATATTATGTATTAAATAATGGTTTAAAGATACCAAAGATAGGTCTTGGGACTTGGCTTATTGATAATGATAAGGTCTATGATGTTGTAAAGACAGCTTTAGATTTGGGTTATCGTCATATCGATACTGCTCAAGCTTATGAAAATGAAGAAGGTGTTGGTAGAGCGATTAAAGATAGTGGTATTAAAAGAGAAGATATCTTTATCACTTCTAAGATAAAAGCTGAACATAAGACTTTTGATGAAGCCTATGATTCAATCGATAAATCGTTAAGTACTATGGGTCTTGATTATCTAGACTTGATGATTATACATAGTCCTGAACCTTGGGCTGAATTTAGAGGCGATAAGAAATATTTTAAAGAAAATGTCGAAGTTTGGAAGGCTCTTGAAAAAGCTTATAGAGAAGGTAAGGTCAAGGCTATTGGTCTATCTAATTTTTTGATCGATGATATCGATAATATTTTAAAGAATGCTGAGATTAAACCTATGGTCAATCAGATACTCACCCATATCAGCAATACTAAGAGCGGACTGATTGATTACTTGAATAAAAATGATATCTTGGTTGAAGCCTATTCGCCTATTGCTCATGGAGCGGCTTTAAATAATAAGACTATTATACAAATGGCAGATAAATATCATGTATCAGTAGCTCAATTATGCATTAGATATATCTTAGAATTAGGACTTGTCGTCTTACCTAAGGCTAGCAGTCGTGCTCATCTTGAACAAAATGCCGATGTCGATT
>CALBGK010000077.1 GCA_937893115.1 uncultured Erysipelotrichaceae bacterium
GATTATAGACATCACCATAACTTAGCCATTCCAAGACTTCGGAATAATAATAGTCTCCAGCTAGGTCTAAAGCTATATCGATGCCATTTTCATATCCCAACAATTCTTCAGTAAAATTGACAACTTGTTCATTTGATAAATACCAATAGCGACTACTGATATTGTTATAATAATCAATATGATAAATATTAAAAGCGTCATATTCGATATAGCTTATAAATTGAATAGGAGCTATGGAATATTCGATAATGTATTCTATCTCACTGTCATCTAAATACATATCTATTAATCTTCTATCATTTTCATTTTCATAAGGATATCTCGATAATCGATCAAAACCAATATTCATATATGAGAAACAGAGAACGAAAATAAAAATGATTGAAGCTAATAATAAAGCTCGTTTAGTTTTCACTCCTTTATTATACATTATTTGAGCAACCAGTCTTTCCCTTTTATAACTTCATTAGGCGATAAGTCACCAAAACCTACCTGTCTTAGACATTCATATGCGCCAATAGCAACACAATTAGATAGGTTTAGACTTCTCGCATCTTCGCGCATTGGAAGTCGATAAGTGTTATCGAGATGTTTTTTAAGAATAGATTTAGGAATACCTGTACTCTCTTTGCCAAAGATTAGATAGATATCTTTATTGAAGGTCTTAAAGTCACAAGCATCGAAAGTCTTCATGCCATAGCGTGAAAAAAAGACATAGTCTCCATCATTTTTACTAGCGAAATCATCAAAATTTGGATAAATATAATATTTTAAATCATTGATATAGTCCATAGCACTGCGTTTAAGATGCTTGTCATCTAGAATAAAGCCCAAGGGCTCTATGAGATGCAGTTGCATATTAAAAGCGCTGCAGGTACGCATGATATTACCAGTATTTTGTGGTATCTCTGGTTCATATAATACGACATTAATCATTTATTTCCCTTCTTTCTAAAAGCCAGATGATAAAATAGGCAAATGCCCATATCACAATAGTCATGATTATGATGTTGCTTACTAAAGTATAGAAAAAATTGAGAGGAACCATCATTATTAGACGGTCAGTCGCCGGATTTAACAACCATAAGTCATTAGAAAAAAAGATATGGTGAAAATTAGTCCAGAAAGAATTGAAGTCAGTAATGATATAAGTTCCTAAGGCCAAGATGATGGCCATCAAAAAGCCAAAGGCATTTAGATACATCTTTTTTAAATCCTTTAAGCGATGCTTAGCCTTATTAATAAACATATAGATAGCGCAAACAAGGCTAGTGATAAAAAGGATATTTCTAACTGTCATGACATTCTCATATAATATCTTGACATCGACCATATGTGCCTTTTCTCTATCATTAAATCCTTCAACTGTTTGACCATTATCGCTTATCTTTACACTTAAGTTTTCTCTATCATCCCTTAGATAAGCTAATAAGGTATCAGTCATCTCATTTAAGTCTTCTTCAGATATTCCAATTTGCACGGCGGTATTATTTTGTGCATAGAATTCTTGATAAAAAGCATTGTTGAAACAATTGTAATCAATCATCTCTAACAGAGAAAAGATGAGAAATGAAAGACTCATAATAAATAGTACTATCTTATTTTTCAAAATAATCTACCATCTTTCTAAGAGCTAGATAGCGATGAGAAATCTTATTCTTCTCTTCGTCGCTTAACTCAGCTAAGGTTTTATTATTACTTTTATCAAAAAAGATAGGATCAAAACCAAAACCGTTACTACCTTTAGCCTCTAAGGCTATCTCACCATTCATGATTCCTTCAAAATATAGCGGACCATTTTCATCTATATAACAAATTGCGCAAGTATAATGTGCCCTTCTATCTTCAATGTCCTTCATGACATCTAAAATAAAGGCATTAGTTCTAAGATAATCATTGCCACCTAAAAATCTAGCGCTATGGATACCGGGATTATCATTAAAATAATGGATGGAAATACCACTATCATCACTAAAGGAAGGAATATGATATTTCTGGTAATAATAATTGGCCTTCTTATAGGCATTTTCTGCAAAGCTAAAGCCATCCTCCACCACTTCATCACTATCACTTAATTCATCTAAAGAGATGATTTCATAATCAAGGTGGGTGAATATTTCTCTAACTTCACGAACTTTATTTTTATTCTTTGTTGCAAATAATATTTTTTTCATATGTTATAATCTAGTCATGCGTATTTCTAACAGACTAGAAAAATTATATCATAAAGACTTTAAACTGATACATACTGATTTAGGATTATCTAATGACATCTACATCATAGAATTAGCTGATGACGATAAGGATGTACTAAGAATACCAAAAAAAGATATAGATGAGCATGTGCATCGCGATTTAGAAAGAGAAATACAATTAGCTTTAGTAGATAGTGGCCTAGACTTTGAAGAAGTCTCTTATTTTAAAGATGAACATATCAGAATTACTAAATTTGTCGAAGATATTAAGACTTTTAAACAATGTGAGAATCCTTTAAAATATCATCTAGTTGTTGATAATATCAAAAAGTTTCACAGCTTAAATCTTCAAACTGATGTCGATTTCAAACTCGAAGAAAAATATCAATCATTTCTCAATGACATCAAAAAGCCCCTTATTGACTATTCACAATTTGAATATATCATCCAAAGATTTACAGAAATAAGTAAAATTAAGACATTGTCACACAATGATTTAGTTGATGGTAATCTATTATTTACTAAAGATCATTCTTATTTAATCGATTATGAATATGCAGGTAATAATCATCCCTTTTTTGATTTGATGAGCTTTTTAAGCGAGAATAGAATTTTCGATGAAGATATCAGATTAGATATCTATAATTATTATTTTGATAACAAGCTTAACGATAAGATAATGAAAGAATTAAGAATTATTGAAGATGCTCAAAATGTTCTGTGGGCAGCTTGGGCTAACATGTTATATAATTCTAGAGGCAATAAGATATATAAAGATATCTTTGAAGATAAAATTGAAGCAATAGAGAGAAAACATATATGAGACATATATTTATCGTTAATCGAATATCTGGTCAAGGAAAGGCCTTAAAATTTGTGCCCATTATCGAAAGAGTTGCCATAAAATATCAATTAGATTATGAAATACTCTATACAGAGAAAGAAAATGATGCCAAAATCTATGCCCAAAAGTATCGTGATGATGACATCATTATTTATTCAGCTGGTGGTGATGGAACACTTTTTGAAATTGTCAACGGGATAAATGACGCTAGCACGCTATGTGTTTTGCCCCTAGGAAGTGGTAATGACTTCTACCGATTAATCAGCAATGAAAAGAATGTAGAAAAGATTTTAATCAATAGTATTAATGGCCATCAAACCAGTATAGACTATGCTTTGTGCAATGACTATAAATGGATAAATGTCACTAGTTTTGGTATCGATGCCGAAATAAATGCGACGGCTTCTAAATGGATTAGAAAAAGAATATTTACTAAGGGTCCTGCCTACATCTTCTCCATTATCAAAAACATGGTCAATTTAAAATCTCACCACTACACAATTAAGGCTGATGGAAAGACTTTAGAAGATGATTATTATATAGTAGCTATTTTAAACGGTCGTTATTATGGTAATGGTGTGCCCGCCTGTCCAGATGCTTCGGTACAAGATGGCTATTTGGATTTATGCTTAGTGCCTAAGATATCTATCTTTAAAGTATATCCTTTATTGATTAAATATATGAGTGGTAAGCATTTAAATGACCCTGATTTCAAACGCATCAAAGCTAAAAATATTGATATCAGTTGTGATGAAATAGTTAATTACCAATCCGATGGGGAAAATAATATGACCAATCATCTCCATATAAGTATCAAAGAAAAGGCATTAAAAATGATGATACCTAATAATAGTAAACATATTAATTAGCATAGGCATCAATAATTCTTTGAACTAGAATACTTCTCACAACATCACTGCGATCAAGATTGACCATCACAATACCTTCGATATTTTGAAGCCTATTCATGGCTATAATTAAGCCACTGGCTTCTTTTTTAATTGGTAAATCAATTTGAGTTATATCACCATTGACTACCATCTTAGAATTCTTACCCAGGCGAGTCAAAAACATCAACATTTGAGAGTTGGTAGTATTTTGTGCTTCATCAAGAATAATGAAGGCATCATTCAAAGTTCTTCCGCGCATAAAGGCTAGTGGTATTATCTCAACGACATTTCTCTCTAACATCTTCATGAATTGTTGATTGCCAAGTAAGTCATTTAAAGCGTCATACAATGGCATTAGA
This sequence comes from uncultured Erysipelotrichaceae bacterium, assembly GCA_937893115.1. Taxonomy (GTDB): domain Bacteria; phylum Bacillota_I; class Bacilli_A; order Erysipelotrichales; family Erysipelotrichaceae; genus CALUZH01. Next base: position 4,289 of record CALBGK010000077.1, read on the forward strand.
TAGGGGTCGACCTTCTCTTTTAGATCGCCTGGTAAAAAACCAAGATTCTCGCCAGCCTCAACAGCAGGCCTAGTCAAAACTATCTTTTTAACTTCACCCTTTTTATAAGCCTGCACAGCCATTGCAACAGCTAAATAAGTCTTACCAGTACCTGCAGGACCTACTGCAAATACTAGATCATTTTTACTTATGGCTTTGATCAGTCTATTTTGATTTTTAGTCTTGGCGAAGATGGGCCTACCACTGAATGAATAAGTAATAGGCGTATATTTATCATTTTCGCTATCATCAGACTTGCTATATGTCACATAAACATCATCTTCATTTAGTTGTTTTTTCTTTTTTAATAAATCGATAAGTTTATGGATGTGTTGCTTAAATGCATAAAATTCTTCCTCATCAATATCTGCTAATTTAAAACTATTATCTCTAAAGTTTATATCTACATTATAGATATTTCTAAGCACCTTTAGATTTCTATCTTCAATACCTAAAAGTTCACGAACTAGATCAGAATCTAAATCAATGTCATAAGTTTTATATTCCATACAATTTACCTCTTCTCAAAATAAAAAATAGTAAAGTTAAACTTTACTATTTACCTCTTCTAGCTTTTCTTGCAGCTTCTGATTTTAATTTACGACGAACACCTGGTTTAACATAGTATTCACGTTTGCGTGCTTCAACGAGAGTGCCGTTGCGAGAAACTTGTCTTTTGAAACGACGTAAAGCATCATCTAATGCTTCATTTTCCTTTACGATAACCTTTGCCATGATAACACCCCCCTTTTTTTACTCTATTAATTATATAAAATTAGTCATTTTGCATCAGTTTTACTCCAGATGAAGTGCCGATGCGATCAGCTCCTAGTTCAATCATCTTAAGCATATCTTCATGAGTTTTTACTCCTCCTGCCGCTTTGACAAAGCACTTGTCTTGAACACAACTCTTGAGCAATTCTACATCATGGAAAGTAGCTCCGCTTAAAGAGAAACCTGTAGAAGTCTTCACGAAATCAGCTTTAGCATCCATAATGCACTTACAAGCCATCTTCTTTTCTTCATCCGTTAACAGGCAAGTCTCAATAATAACTTTTAGGCAATGTC
>CALBGK010000078.1 GCA_937893115.1 uncultured Erysipelotrichaceae bacterium
AAAGATTCTTCTATTGAAGAACTAGTTTATCTATTGTCTAAAGATATCAAAACTAATCAAAATGTAACTATTCACTATGCGGAAGTAAATCTATCTAAAGCCGGTGAGTATATCGCTTCCTACTTTGTTGAAGGTAATACTTATTCCATTGTTGTGAAAGTTAAAGATTAGGAATATCACTTTTACTATTAATAATAAAGTGGAGGATGACAATGAAAAAGATTGTAGTGATATTCTTATTATTTTTATTATTAGCTGGCTTTGGCCAAGAAAATGAGGTGGATAGCCATTGTGAGATAGACAATGGTTGGAATTATGTATCTCTTAATAAAAAACTCGACAACAGCGATTTAATTATGGCTAAATTTGTATCTAATGATGGTCAGATAGGCTTTTGCATGGAACCGACAGTTAGATTTCTCGATTGTAGTGAATATAGTAGCGAAAACTATCATCAAGACAAAATAGTAGAAGTAGCCAAGGTTATCAAGGCCTATGAAGAACTAGGAGGAAGTGACAACTTATATATCGCAGCACAACTAATGATATGGGACATCATCGGCCAAAGACAGAGCATAGATGGCGATATCGGTTATCGATATGGAAGAAGCGAAATAGAAAATTATATCAATAATAATTTTAAGTCTCATCATCCAGAATTACCAAATGAGCTAGAGATAGAATTGGGAAAAGAATATGAAATTGTTGATACTAAAGGCCTACTAGAAGGTGGATATGAGATTAATGGAAATAATTTTAGTACACTTTCCAAAGATAAAAATACCATTCATTTTAAAGTTGATCAAATATATCCGGTAATTAAGACTATTGATGTCCATCCTAAAGAGTCCATCAAAAATATCTTGGCTAATCAAGCAATATTATTTAGATCTGATAATTCACAAAATATACTTAGACTAAATGGTAGTTTCCCTATGATTTATGAAGGGACAAAGATTAAAGTTAAACACAAGACTGGAGATTTGATTGTAAATAAAAAAGACGCATGGGGCGATACTATCAAAGAAGAAATTAGTTTTCACTTATATATGACAGAAAAAAGTGAAGATGAATATCTTCTTAAAGATGAGATTTTAACTAAAGACGGGAAGCTATGGACAACTGAAGATGGCATATTAGAAATTAAAGATATCTTGCCACCTGGCTACTATTATCTTAAAGAGGCTAAGAGTGATTCATATCTTCTTGATGAAACTTTGATTCTATTTGAAATTGCCGAAAATAAACTCACTTCCTTCAATTTTTATAATGAGAATAGGGATGTAAAGATTGAAATTAAAAAGACTAATGAAGGAGGCGAAGCCTTACATGGCGCTAAGTTTAGTATTTACGACATCAGTGACAACCTTGATGTCGATAAAGAAAATACCATCTTAAATACTGGCATAGAAGATATTATCAAGAGTGAAAATAATAATGAGCAAGTTCATGGCGAAGACTTTTATCAAAAAGAAAATATTAAAAAGAGGGAAAGAAGTTAATATAAATGATTTTCTTTTAGATGATATTAACTATGATGGTCCTATCGATATGGTTTTATGTCATAAATCATTAATAGATCTAAAAGATAATACTTTAATAGCGAATAGTAATGGTTATAGCGATTATGTAATATATGAGGGTCAATATCCTGAATTATATCTTAAATATATCTTAGGTAATTTTAAGATTTATGATAAAGAAGAAAATGATATCAGTGATAATTTTGTGATTGAAAAAAGAGAAGGCGGATATAAT
>CALBGK010000079.1 GCA_937893115.1 uncultured Erysipelotrichaceae bacterium
ATGGACAAGGATGGGAAATGGATGCCATCGCTGCCTGTGTAGTAGGTGGTGTATCTTTCACTGGTGGTATCGGTAAGATCTCTGGTGTAGTAGTGGGCGTATTCATCTTCACTGCCCTAACATATTCATTAACTATTCTTGGTATCGACGCTAACTTACAATTCGTATTGTCAGGAATTATCATCCTATCAGCTGTTACTTTGGATAGCTTAAAATACGTACAAAAGAAGTAAAAACGGTAAAGACTCGCTTAGGCGAGTTTTTATAATTGTCATTTTGTGAAAAATTGAACTTAATAAATAATATTGATTATGATAAGATAAAGGCAGTTAAGAAATAAGAGGCAATAATTATGGGTTTGTTTAAACATGATGCGCGAGTCTTAAAATTTGATATCTTAAGAGAAATCGCGGAAGAAACTTACAACGGAACACTGACTGATGAATCGATTAATCAGTATATAAAGAAGCTGACTCCAGGCAATAAGACACAGTTTAGATGTTGCATCTATAAGGAAAGAGAAATATTAAGACAAAGAGCCCGTCTGTCGATGGGTAAGATGGCTAATGATGAAACTACTCATCACCCTAAACAAATCGTACAAGTCATCAATGCCGCTTGTGACGGTTGTACGATCAAAAAGATACAAGTTACTGACAACTGTCGTAAATGTATGGCCAAAAACTGTATGGCAGCCTGTAACTTTGGTGCCATCTCAATGGGAACCAATAGAGCAGAAATCGACTATGACAAGTGTAAGGAATGTGGTGCCTGTGCAAGAAGCTGTCCATTCAATGCGATAGTTATCACGGAAAGACCATGTAAGGCATCATGCCCTGTCGACGCTATCACATATGATGAAGATGGTATCGCTTTAATTAATGAAGATAAGTGTATCAATTGTGGACGCTGTCAGGCAGCATGTCCATTTGGTGCTATCGATGATATATCTTGGATTGTCCCAGTAGTTGAACTATTAAAGATGAATACCAAGATGGTAGCTATGATCGCGCCATCAATTCAGGGCCAATTCTCTAATACCAGTATTGGCCAAATCAAGAAAGCCATCAAGATGTTAGGCTTTAATGAAGTAGTTGAAGCTGCTATCGGTGCTGATATTGTCGCATATTATGAACATGAAGAGCTAAAAGAACATATAGAAAAGGGTGTACCAATGACTACTTCTTGTTGTCCAGCCTTTGTCAATATGGCTAAGATACACTTCCCAGAAGTCTATAAGAATAATGTATCGACCATGGTATCACCAATGATGGCTACGGCTTCACTCTTGAAGAAGCAATATCCCGATTACGGTATTGTCTTTATCGGACCGTGCTTAGCGAAGAAACAAGAAGCGATGGAAGAATTTACCAGTGTAGACTATGTCTTGACCTTTGAAGAACTAGCGGCCATGCTCATAGCTAAAAAGATACATCCTTCGGAATTAGATGTCGAGGAAGAGAAGATGGTATCTAACTATGGCCGTAACTTTGCCCAAGGCGGTGGCGTATCCAAGGCCGTCGTAGAAGTGAGCAAGGAAAAGGGTGAAGATAATTTTACAAGCTATTATGCCGATGGAGCATTTGATTGTAAGAAGCAATTACTACTTATGAAATTAGGCAAATTCCCATATCAGATATTAGAGGGTATGTGTTGTGATGGCGGATGTATCAATGGACCATGCACAGTAGAAGATGCCATAGTCGTCAAAGGCAGAATGAATAAAGAAAATGTGGGCAGAGAATCAACGATTTGTGATTCGATGAAGTACTATAAAGTTGAAGAGAGCGGTCTCACATTGCACCGTGAGAAATAGGAGGGAAAATGATTACAGTAGAAGTGTGCCTAGGCAGTGCTTGTTATGTAAGGGGAAGTAAGAAAGCCGTCGATATCTTAAAAGAGATTATCAGCGAAAATCATTGGGAAGATAAGATTGAACTCAAGGGTAGTTTTTGCCAGAAATACTGTGAAAAACAAAATGGTCTCGGTATCAGAGTGAATAATGAGTATTTGGAGGGTGTTGGCATTCATAATTTGAAAGAAGTCTTTGAAGCAAGGATAAACGAGTTATTATGCCAATAATAAAATTAAGCGAAGATAACTGTCGGCACTGTATGCGTTGTGTAAGAGTCTGCCCAACAAATGCAATGACCTATATCAACGAAGAACCAGTCATCAATGAAGATGAATGTATTCTTTGTGGCAAGTGCTATGCGATATGTCCTCATAGCGCTAAGGAAATAAACAGCGATTTACGTTTGATCAACACTTGGCTTAGTGATGGCGAGAAAGTAGTTATAAGTGTTGCACCAAGCTTTGTCAGGGTATTTCCATCATTTAAACATCTTAAAGAAAGCCTTTATAAAAAAGGCTTCTTTGCGGTTGATGAAACATCTAAGGGAGCTATGCTGGTATCCGAGCAATACTTGTCTTTGATGAAAGAGGGCAAGATGGACAACATCATCTCTACTTGTTGTCCAGCTATTGTTGACTATGTGGAAAAATATTTTCCTGATTGTGTTAAATACTTAGCACCAGTTGTCTCGCCAATGATAGCGCACGCTAAAGAATTAAAAAAGGAATATGAGGGAGCTAAGGTAGTCTTTTTAACTCCTTGTATAGCTAAGAAAAAAGAAATCCTAAAAAGAGAAGTTAGTGGTATTGTTGATGCGACTATCTCGATGGAAGAGATGTTTAATTTTTTAAATGAAGATTTTTCAGAAGATGATAAAGATTATGATGATGAAGATAGATTGATATCAAGAATTTATCCTAGTGGTGGGGGAATATTAAAGACCTTACCAGAGAGCGACCGCTACAAGATGATACATGTTGAAGACATTAAAAATGCCAAGGTCTTACTGGAAGCTTTATCGCGTGGTGAATTACATAATTATTTCATCGAAATGTCAGCTTGCGAGCATTCTTGTATCAATGGTCCACTGATTGTTCATATGAATGATAAAGAATATAAAGCTTTAGACATCATGGAAGAAGAGATTAAGAGAGCCGCTAAGGCCAGTGGCGAAGACTTAAGGGATGATTTAAAGATAGAATATAGCGCCAAAAAAGTAGAAAAGATTGAACATAGCGAAGAAGAGATACTCGATACTTTATATTTGATGGGCAAAACCAATAAAGAGATGGAGCTAAATTGTGGTGCTTGTGGCTATGAGACTTGTCGTCTTAAAGCTATAGCAGTATTAGAAAAGAAGGCTGATATCAATTTATGCTTGCCTAAGGCTTTAAAAGACGCTACGTCATATGCTAATCTCATCATCTCTAATACCCCTAATGGTATCATCGTTCTAGATGAAAATCTGAAGATAGAAGAGATTAATCCGTCAGCTAAGCGCATGCTGGATGTTGAAGAATTCAGTGTCATTGGCTTGCCGATTGAAATGTTACTAAATGATAGTGGCCTTTTAAGAGAGATTAGACAAGTTCACAATGTACAATATTATAAATGTGAATATGTAAAATATGGTTTAACTATCGATCATGCGATTATCAGAATTCGAGAGAATAACAAAATAATCTTAATCTTGATGGATTTGACCATCGAAGCGAAGAAAGAAAAGGCTTTGAGCGACATTCGCCGTCAGACTATCGAGGTCACCGATCAAGTCATCGATGATCAGATGCGCACGGTTCAAGAGATAGCTTCTCTGCTCGGTGAGACAACAGCCAAAGCCAAGGTGGCATTATCTAAGCTAAAGAAAGAGCTAGAAAATGAATGAGATCTGTTATCACGTCGAAGCGTGTTATAAGTCATTAAATAAATATAAGGAAGAGTTATGTGGTGACAATGTTCGTTTAAAACGTGAAAAAGAATTTTTCCACATGGTCTTAGCTGATGGTCTAGGCTCAGGAGTTAAGGCTAATATCTTATCTAATCTCACATCGACCATTATTTCCGAGATGGTATCTAGTGGTGAAGAATTAGAAGATGTCATTGATACGATGATACATACACTTCCCGAATGTAAAGAAAGAGGTATAGCCTATTCGACTTTTTCTATTGCCCAGGTATTTAATTATGGTCTAGTCTATCTAGCTGAATTTGATAATCCTAAAGCTATTGTCTTAAGGGATAGACAGATCTTAGACCTCAATTATATCAATAGGAAAATCATCGATAAGGAAGTGAATGAAGCAGTCTTTAAGGCTCATGAAAATGATGTGATACTTCTATTTTCTGATGGTTTAATCCATGCAGGACTTGGACAATCACTAAATTTTGGTTGGGACCATAAAGCGATTGAAGACTTTGTCATTTCGACTTTTAGGCCTAATGATAAAGTTGAAGATATGGTAGATATTTTACTAGCTAATGTAAATTATCTCTATGGTGGAAAGTGTGGTGATGATTCAACAGTAGCCATCATGAAGGTAGTAAAGGCTAAGAATACTATTGTGATGGTTGGGCCTCCAAAGAATAAAGAAGATGATGCTCTTGTCGTCAACAAACTTATGAAAGCCAGTGGTAAGAAGGTGTGTTGCGGTGGTACAACTTCCAATATTGTCGCCAGAGTATTAGGGAAAGAGGTAAGCATGAATGTCGATATGTCTACTTTAAGTGTCGATGTGCCACCAACCGTTCATATCGAAGGCATCGATTTAGCTACTGAAGGTGTATTGACTCTGCAGAAAGTCGTATCTTATTTACGTAAGATGGTCGATGATCCAAAACTATTAAAAGATGTCTTATCATCTAAGGACCACGATGGCGCTTTAGATTTGCTCAGAGTTCTCATCAATGATTCAACTATGATTACTTTTATGGTTGGACAAAGCGATAATCCAGCCCATAAGGCTCTAGCTTATTCGACCATAAGCCTCAACGCTAAAAAACAGATCATTGAAGAAATAGCGACTTATTTGCGTAAACTAAATAAGATTGTGGAAGTAGAATATTATTAATTATTTCACATAAAATTCACTTACATCACATTTTAAAAACATAATCGGACAATATAATAAAATCACAGTTGAGCTAATGATGTACCCCCTTAATATCAATAATATAAAAGCTGAACTGTTTATTCCTAAAAAGATGCAGACTCCTTTCCTGCATCTTTTTTGATTATTTGGTCTATGTTTTTCAACATGGTTTTGATCATAGTTATTTAAAATGGAATTATTCAATTTAAAGGGATTTAATTGACTATTCTTGATAATTTACTTATAATGTCAAAGAAATCACGGTGAAGAGAAGAGTAATTTATTCCGATGCCCAAAGAGAGTTCTATATTATGGTGGAAATAGAATGAGATAGGATGAATGAAGAAAGCCTTGGAGTGAAGCGTATTTCTGCGTTAAAGATAATCGAGTTGTCTATAAGTGTAGCTTATAGGAATTAAGGTGGTACCGCGTGATATATTACGTCCTTAAGATGGGCGTTTTTTTATTTTAGAAAGGATATTGTTATGGAAGAAAAATTAAATGACCAGCAGCTAGTTCGCCGTCAGAAGATGGAAGAGCTAAGAGAAAAAGGCATTGACCCTTTTGGGCAAGCTTTTAAAAGAGATGCGAATTCAGCGAGTATCAAAGCTGAATATGGCAAAATGACTAAAGAAGAACTAGAAGAAAAGAATGTAGTTAAGACTATAGCTGGACGTATCATGTCTAAAAGAAGAATGGGTAAACTTGGATTTATGCATCTTCAAGACAAGGATGGACAGATTCAAGTGGTTGTATCTAAGAATATCGTTGGCGATGATGTCTATGAGATATTTAAGTCTAGCGATATCGGCGATATCGTCGGTATCAAGGGCAATATCGTTAAGACAGATTCAGGCGAATTATCTGTTAAAGCTAGCGAATATACTCACTTAACTAAGGCTTTAAGACCTTTGCCAGAGAAGTATCATGGCTTACAAGATATTGAAGAGCGCTATCGTCGCCGTTATCTCGATCTGATCATGAATGAGGATGCTAAAAACATTGCATTCTTGCGACCAAGAATTATTCGCGCCATTCAGCGTTATCTTGATGGAAAGGGATTAGTAGAAGTAGAAACACCAGTACTTCAAGGCATTTTAGGTGGAGCTGCTGCCCGTCCATTTATCACCCATCACAATACTTTAAATAAGGATTATTACTTGCGAATTGCAACTGAACTTCCATTAAAGAGATTGATCGTCGGTGGTATGGAAGGCGTCTATGAGATAGGAAGACTGTTCAGAAATGAAGGTATGGATACTAAACACAATCCAGAATTTACTACCGTTGAAGCCTATGTTGCTTACTCAGATATGTATGGGATGATGGATTTGTGTGAAGGTTTATTCCATTATGTAGCTAAGGAAATCAACAAGAGTATCGTAAAAATTGGCGATGTGGAAATCGATCTGAATAAGGAATTTAAACGCCTGAATATGACCGATGCCGTAAATGCCAAGACGAATGCCGATCTACGCAATATGTCATTAGAAGATGCTGAAGACTTAGCGAAAAAATATGATATAACTTTAGAGAAACACGAACACAGTATTGGTCATATCATCAATAAATTGTTTGAAGAACTGTGTGAAGAAGACATTGTTCAGCCAACTTTTGTTTATGGCCATCCAATCGAAATATCGCCACTAGCGAAAAAAGATCCTGAAGATCCACGCTTTACTCAACGCTTTGAGATGTATATCTGCGGCACTGAATACGCTAACGCTTTTACTGAATTAAACGATCCTATCGATCAGCGCGAACGCTTTGAAAATCAATTAAAACTAAAAGCTTTAGGTGATGATGAAGCCAGTGAAATGGATGTAGACTATGTCGAAGCTCTAGAGTATGGGCTCCCACCAACTGGCGGTATCGGCATTGGTATCGATAGGTTAGTAATGTTTTTTGCGGAAGTTGATTCTATCAGAGAAGTATTGCTATTCCCGACGATGAAACCAACAGATGGTAATAAAAAGCGTGAGACTAAAACTGTAAGTCAAATAGTTGACGGTCCAAAACCAGATTTCAGGAATGTTAAAATTGAGCCTATTTTTGAAGAGATGATAGACTTTGAAACTTTTGCGAAAGCCGACTATCGCGCAGTAAAGATATTAGCTTGTGAAGCGGTGGCTAAGTCAAAAAAATTATTGAAGTTTACTCTTGATGATGGCGAAAGAAAAGACCGCGTCATCCTTAGTGGCATACATGAGTATTATGAACCGGAAGAACTTGTTGGCAAAACTGCAATAGCAATAGTTAATCTGCCACCTCGCAAGATGATGGGCATTGATTCTGAGGGTATGCTTATTTCGGCGGTACATGAAGAAGATGGACACGAAGGATTGCATCTTTTAATGGTCGATGACAGAATTCCGGCAGGTGCTAAGCTGTATTAAAAAAACTATATAGTCTATTTATATTCTTTGAAAGCGTTCGTATGTCATCGTAAGCCATATGAATGGTTAAAAGATATTAGAAAACACGAGCTGAACCAAACATAAGTTTTGTTCAGCTTTTTAAATGCATCAATGAGTATCATCGCCATAAATGCAAATAAGGAGTTAAAAAAAGATGCCTGAGACATCAATAAGAGAGCAGATATCGCCAATCATCATTTCATCCAGTTCACTTTATGGTAATAAAAGAAGAAACAAACGGAACTCAAAAACCACGTGAGAGGATAAACGATATATACCATGTTGATTGTATTAAAAATAGGTATGGTTATAGTTAAAAAAGCTACTCTGATGATACACCAGCAAAGCAACATTACTAACATAGGAACAGTGGTCTTGCCAGCACCTCTCAGTATGGCGGCCAATGAATGAGAGTAGGCTAGAACGAAGTAAAAAAAGCAGCAGCTTCTAGCTTTATCAACGCCATAAGTTACGACATCAGGGCTGCTGTTAAAAGCCTTGATCAAATAAGGGGCAAAGATAAAGATTAATACGCCAATACTTTGAGCCAAGACGATCGATAGAATTAAACCGAAATTAGCGCCTTTTTTACATCTTTCATATTTTTGAGCACCCAAATTTTGGCCGACAAAGGTTGTTAAGGCCAATGTAAAACTAGTGATAGGCAAAAAGCCAAATCCTTCAATCTTCGTGTATGCACCATATCCAGCCATTGCGCTATCGCCAAAAGAATTGATGTTCGACTGAACTACAACATTGGCAAAGCCGATGATAGAGTTCTGCACACCGGAAGGCAAACCAATAGCAATGATTTCTTTAAGCAATTCATGATCGAAGGAAATGTCTTTGATCGATAGTTTATAGACATCATCAGTCTTGAGTAGAAGATAAAGACACAAAAAGGCACTGGCAAATTGAGAGATGATGGTTGCCCACGCAGCGCCTGCGACACCGCTGTTAAAGTATTCTATGAATACGATATCCAGTATCAAGTTTACGATTGAAGAAAAAACCAGATAATATAGCGGATGTTTGCTGTCACCCACGGCTTGGAGTATGCCGACGAAGATGTTGTACATGACAAAACCTAAGGAACCATAAAAGTAGGTTTGCAAGTAACTGATCGATTCACTCATGACACTATCGGGCGTACCCATCCACTTTAAGATGATAGGACACATGGTAACCCCGACAACGGTCATTATTACCCCGGAAACTAAGCCAAATGCAACGGTCGTATGAACGGCAAGCTTCAGTCTTTGATTATCTTTTGCGCCAAACAGGCGGGATATGATCACTCCTGCCCCAGTTGCGATGCCACTCAAAAAGCCGATGAGCATAAAAATTAAATTGCCCGAAGAGCTGACAGCAGCTAAAGCACTCTTGCCAAGGAAATTCCCAACAATCAGAGAATCGACGGTATTGTAGAGCTGTTGAAAAAGATTGCCGATAAAAATGGGGATAGCGAAGAAAACAAGGCTTTTCCATATACTGCCTGTAGTCATTGATCTAACGTTTGTTTCCATGTAGCACCCCCAAAGATATATAGTATAAATTATAATCTTATTTATAAATATTGGATAAAAAATATGATAAAATCTATAAGGTTATGAAAAAGATCTGTTGGATAACGACCGGAGGAACGATAGCTTCGGTGTCAAGCGAGAATGGTTATATTGCGAGCAATAAAGGCGATGTGTTATATCGCCTTTTAGGAAATATGACCGAACAATATGACATAGAGATCAAAGACCTCTTCACTATGGACAGCAGTAACATCCAGCCAGAGGAATGGAAGGAAATAGCTAGATGTGTTAATGACAGGATAAATAATTATGATGGTTTTGTCATCACTCACGGTACTGATACCATGGCTTATACAGCTAGCTGCTTGAGTTTCATGCTTTTGAATATTAAAAAACCGGTAGTACTGACAGGATCACAATTGCCTTTGACTCATCCACTCAGTGACGGCCTGGAAAATATGCGCCTGGCTTTAGCTATGGCCAGTAGTGACTGCAGAGGTATATTTGTAGCCTTTAATCGTAAGATAATCTTAGGTACTAGAGCGGTAAAGGTCAGGACAACAGGTTTTCATGCCTTTGAAAGTGTTAATTTTCCATACATTGCAACTGTCAATAGTCTGGGGTTAGAACTGCATAAAGAATATTTAATGAATAATGACGAAGAATACGCATTTAATGACAGTTTATGCGAAGATGTATTTCTCTTGAAGCTCATACCGGGCATGAATCCGAAAATATTTGATATGTTAATACAGATGAATATAAAGGGCGTAGTGATAGAAGCTTTTGGTATAGGTGGTCTGTCATATATCAGGAGAGATCTAACTCAAAAGATTACTGAGCTATTGGATAAAGGCATAAGTGTTGTAGTGTGCTCACAGTGTTTGTATGAAAGAAGTGATTTCAGCGTCTACGAAGTAGGCAAAAAAGCGCTTGAACATGGAGTTATCGAAGCTTTTGATATGACCAGTGAATCCTGTGTCACCAAATTGATGTGGATCTTGGGCAAGACAAATGATTTTGAGGAAGTTAAAAAATTGTTTAACCACAATTATGCAAACGAGGTAAAGATCAGAAAATAATGAAAATAAATTATCAAGAAGAAAAGGATGGAAATGGGGTCAAGCCATTGATCACGAAGAATTTCTCGCTGCAAAAAATGGGGAGTGGAAGATTTTTTTAACTCCTACCAAGCCAGTTCCATCCTGTTGGTTCGGTGATTTAAAAGATAAAAGAATATTAGGACTTGCAAGTGGTGGCGGTCAGCAAATGCCAATATTATCAGCATTGGGAGCTAAATGCACTCTTTTAGATATTTCTGAAAGCCAGTGTCGAAGCGATGCGATGGTCGCTGAACGAGAAGGCTATGAGATAGAAATTATAAAAGGGGATATGTCAAAAAAACTACCCTTTGAGGATGGGACTTTTGACTATATCGTGAATCCTGTGTCAAATTGTTACATCGAAGATGTGCGTTCATTGTTCAAAGAGTGCTACAGAGTATTAAAAAAAGAAGGAATACTTTTATGTGGTTTGGACAACGAAATAAATTGTGTGTTCAATGATGAACAGACATCCATTGTTTACAAGTTACCATTCAATCCGTTAAAAGATGAAAAGATATATCAAGATTCGATCAAATACGATTGGGGTATACAATTTTCTCATCCTATCGAAGATCAGATCGGTGGTCAGCTTGAAGCCGGCTTTACTCTTTTATCTATTTATGAAGATACTAATGGATATGGTTTTTTGCACGAGCATGGGATACCGACTTTTTATGCTACGAGGTCAGTAAAGAAAGTCTATGATAAATAAAATAAGCACGAGCTCAAACTCGTGCTTATTTGATTTCATTTGTTTTATAAAAGAAATAAAGTCCAAAGACGAACATGATGGCGATAGCTCCTACTCCAAGATTCATACTGTTCGTAAGCTGAGATACCGAAGATACAACAAATGTTCCTAAAAATGCAGCTCCTTTTCCACATATATCATAGATGCCAAAGTATTCGCCACTTTTTTCAGGAGGTATAAGGCGACCGAAATATGAACGAGACAAAGACTGAATAGCTCCTTGGAAAAGCCCGACAAAGAAAGCTAGAATCCAGAATTGATACTGTTCTGCAAGGGTAATAGCATATAATGCGATACATAAATATGCGAAGATACAAATAAAGATAAGTTTATGGTTAGCTACTTTTTGTGACATTTTGCCAAAAGTGATAGCTGCAGGAAAGGCGACGATCTGGGTCAATAATAGTGCCAGCAATAAACTTGTCGTATCAAAACCTAAAGCGGTGCCGTAAGCAGTGGCCATATCAATTATTGTGTATACGCCGTCGATATAAAAGAAAAAGGCAATCAGGAATAATAGTACTTTTCGATTTTCTCTTAATTCATTAAAGATGTTGGCCAATCTTTTCCATGTATTATAAGCTACATGATCTTCAACTTCGACATAATGAATCTGTTTATACGATATTAATAAAGGAATTGTCAATAAAAGCCACCATAGAGCAATAAGAGCAAAGGCTAAGATCATAGCTACATTCATGTTTATACCTAAGCTATCATACATCAATACAAGAATTAAACATAACACGAATGGAATACAAGAACCGATATATCCCCACGCATATCCTTGCGATGAAACAATGTCCATCCGTTCATCGGTGGTCACATCCGGAAGCATGGCATCATAGAAAACCAGGCTTAATGAATATGCTGATTTGGTGATGATGAACAGCAAAAGGAACCATAGCCAAGATTGCATGATGCCCAAAAATATACATCCTGTCGCTCCGATAAGAACACTGAACAGGAAAAATTTTATCTTTCTGTCCTTACCATCAGAAAAGGTGCCTAATACCGGGCCTAAAAATCCAACGATCAATGTAGCAGCCGAAGTGGCATATCCCCAATATGCCAGATAATCAACTTCGCTAAGATTTGCGTTTGAAGCGAGAGAATTAAAGTAGATGGGCATAATGGTTGAGACCAGTAAAGTAAAAGCTGAATTAGCTATATCGTAAAGTACCCACTTTTTTTCTAGTGAAGTCATTTTAAATTTCATATTCTTTCTCCCTTTCGATAGTCAAAACTTCTATGTCTTTCCAATTGTCCTCCGCTTCGAATGTGTGGTAGAACGTTTCATCAAGATCGCCTTGTCCGTTTAAATACATGATTAAATTGATTGCCAATCTTTCATATAAAGATAAGGCCTTATCAGCTAGTTTATCCAGACGAAGATTGGAATCTTCACAGGCTGGATCACTTTCTTTTGAGATGACTTGTTCATGCAGACGATCATAAACGCCCATCACTTTCATTGCAGAATAGATGAAGTTTCTTTTTATATCATTAGGACATATGAGCAAGTGGATATAAAAGACCATCGATCGCAAGGATGCATAGATATCTTTGACAGACAGTTCATCAAAAAATTCATGAATTATCAGCGCGTTTTCTTCGCTAGGAACAATGTGTTTGACCGTATCATAAGATAGCGGATTAAGACCATCCAAGATGAGCAGATGCCTGTCATTCTGTGTTTCGATTTCTGTATGTGAAACTTTAGAATAATACTCTTTAGCCTTAACATAGCTATGTGACATATGATCGAGAGCGAAATGTGATACAAAACCTAAAAGATAAGACATCATCGCTTCTTTATCAAATTGTGAATTAGCATAGGTTAATCTAGCCTTTTTTAAAAAATCACTGGCAGTTTTATCGTGCATTTCAAAACCTATCTTATTGACGCGGTTTGAATGATAAGCCTCATAGTAGAAAAGGATATCAGGACCATGCACTCCAATGTCAAATAGTTGCCTATTTTTAGAAATCAGTTCTTTGAGTCCTTCGGGCAAAATTTCAATACATCTTTTTCCAAAACGATAATGTGCATAAGTGGCCGGCATATTTTCACCCCCTATTTAAAATATAATATCATGATGTAATAAGCTATAATATTAAAGCTTTGTTAAAACGATGAAAAAAAACAGGTCAAAATTAATTCAGATCTATCCAATACCTTTGAATTAGCTTTCCTTCGTGCAAGATCTCATTTTCCAATATTCCGCCATTATTGATGATACTTTTGGCCGAGCCGATATTATCTTTATCACAAACCAAAAGGACCCTATCAATATTTAATTCTTTGCACTTTTTCAAAGCCAAGGCTATCATTTTTGTAGCATAACCTTTTTTTCTTTGACTTGGTCTGATGCCATCGCCGATATGACCACCATAGTTTAATAAGTATTCATTCAAATAATGCCTGATATTGATAGCTCCTAGCATGATCTTGTTATCTTCGTCATATAAAAAATATGTTGAATCAGGGACCATTCCATTTTTGGGAGCATTTATTTCAAGATTATTTAAATAAAAATCAAAATCATGGTAATCATTCTTAAAGATTGCCTGTGGAGATTTATTAGCCTCAGGGTGTTTAGCATTATAATCGATCCACTCCTCTAACATTTCAACGATTGCTTTTTGGTATTCTTTTTTACATTTTACAAGTTTCAAAGTCATTGTTATGTCCTCTTTATTCTTTCTATGATATTTGTGATATCTTCATTGATGATGAGATCGGCCACACTGTCGTATCGTGTAGCTGATTTATTTAATAACACTAGCTTATTGCCACGATAATAATGGATAAATGATGCGGCCGGATACACGACAAGCGAGGTACCTATTACGATCAAGGCATCGCAATTCGAGATGGCCTCTATAGAATCGTAAATTGTTTTTTCATCTAGTTGTTCCTCATATAAGACGACATCGGGCCTAATGATTCCTCCACAGTCACATAAAGGAATATTTTTGCTAGCAGATATTTTATCTAATGAATATTTTTTTCCACATTTCAAACAATGATTTCGGTGTATGGAACCATGCAGTTCCAGTACGCACGATGAGCCTGCAAGCTGATGAAGGCCATCAATATTTTGCGTGACAATAGTCACTTTTTTACCTTGTTCTTCAAGCGTCCTTATCCATTTATGAGCGATGTTTGGTTCAGCGTTTTCAAAAACCATGTGCTTTTTATAAAATTCATAAAAACTTTCGACATGATTTATAAAATAATGATGCGACAATATTTCTTCGGCATTTAAATTAGTATTATAAATACCATTCGAGCTGCGAAAATCCGGTATTCCGGAAGGAACGCTGATGCCCGCGCCGGTGAAGAATGTTATTTTATTGCTAGAAGCTATAATTTCTTTTAGTTTATCATATTCATTCATATTTTCATTTTAACTCTTTATTAAAGAAATAATTAGTAATCTATCTATTTTTTAAATTGATATTGACATTGAAAGCGTTAACATCTATTATAATGTTATAACAACATAAACATTAAAAGGAGCTCGTCTTTATGAAGGATTCAGTTGTACCGGCTTATTATCGGGTCGAAATGGATATACTAGAAAAGATTAAACAAGACATATATAAAGTTGGTGAATTACTGCCTTCGGATATGGAATTTTGCAAGATTTACGATACAAGCCGCATTACTGTCAGAAGAGCTCTTTCAGACCTGGAGAATGAAGGTTATATCGTCAGGATGCAAGGCAAAGGGACATTCGTCAAGTTTAAAGAGATTAAACAAAATATGTCAAAGTTCTATAGTTTTACAGATGAGACGATAAAAATGGGATTCATTCCTTCTTCTATCTTTATCAACTTAAGCCTAGTCGATGCAAATGATAAGCTTAAACAAATTCTTGACCTAGAAGATGGAGATAAATTGTTTTTGTTGGAACGTCTCAGATTGGCGGACGAAAAGATAGTGGCATATGATAGATCCTATATCCCAGAAAAAATTATTCCCGGTTTTAAAAAGGAATTGCTGAATTGTGGTTCTCTGTACAACGCTATAGAAAACAATTATGGTTTTAGACCTAATAATTCAGAAGAAACGATCGAGGCCATCGAAATCAATGAAGATGATGCCTTAAAAATGCGGGTCAAAAAAAATAGTGCCATGCTTCTCGTGAAAAGAGTTTCTTATTATAACGATCAAAAAGTTGAATATAACTATCGTATAGTTAATTCAAAACTATACAAATACAAAGTGAAGCTAAGTTAGTTTAGTGTTGAGCGATATGCTCGTGAAAATAGAAATCTTAATATGTTCAAGGAGGACAAAATGAAAAAGCTATTCAAGATTTTCGCAATTTCTCTTAGCCTGCTAATGATAGTAGGCTGCACAAGCAAACCTGCCGACGGGGGAGATGCCTCAGATGATTCTATCACTATCGCGTATACCGTTCAAACACTAGAGAATCAATATTTTGTTACTATTTCTGAAGGTTTCAAGGCTTATTGTGAAGAAAATGGTATTACTCCAATTGTGGCAGATGGACAACAAGATGCTGCTCAACAAGTATCACAGGTGGAAAACTTCATTGCTCAACAAGTTGATGCTATCGTAATTTCACCAGTTAATGACAAGGCTTTGGTCGATGTAGTTGCACAAGCTAAAGAAGCTGGCATCCCAGTTATTGCATGTAATCAGAATTTTGAAGGTT
>CALBGK010000080.1 GCA_937893115.1 uncultured Erysipelotrichaceae bacterium
ATATTATTGAACTAGATGCCGCCAGCAATAATGGTGTCGATGAAATAAGAGAAATCATTGAAAAAGCACAATTCGCCCCAGTATTAGGCAAGTATAAAGTCTATATTATTGATGAAGTACACATGCTTACTAAACAAGCCTTCAATGCCTTATTGAAGACACTAGAAGAACCACCTAAACATGTTGTTTTCATCTTGGCGACTACCGATCCAGAAAAGATTATTCCAACCGTCTTATCGCGTTGTCAAAGATATAATTTTTCTAAGGTTTCTAGCGTCAATATGATGGCAAGAATTGAAGATATCCTTAAAAATGAAAATATCGAATATGAAAAAGAAGCGGTTCTAGCTTTGGTTAAATTAGCTGATGGTGGTATGCGCGATGCTTTAAGCATGTTGGAACAATGCCTAGCCTATGATGAAAAACTCAGTTATGATGTCGTAAGAATGGTATATGGATTAGCGACGAGTGAAGAGAAGATAAATATCATTAAGCTCTTTCATGATGAAGATTCATCTAAGGTCATCGACAAGCTAGAAAAGATGGACAGAGATGGTATTGATATTAAAAGATTATGTATTGATATTATTGATATCTTAAAAGAAGCCGTCGTCTATCACTATCAAAAGAATGCTGGTGAAATGAAGCTAGAATATATCACTTCTGCTGATGCTCAAGAATTAAATTATTATTTGACGACAGATATCATGCTAGATGATATCGATTGTCTAGTAGAAGTTATCAATAGACAAAGACAATCGCAAACAAGCCTTTTCTATCTAGAATTAGCCGTTTTAAAGATGACTAAATTACATAAAGAAACAAAGGAAGAAATTCCATCAAAAGTCATTGAAGAAGCAATAGTGAAAGAAGAAATAATACCTGAAGAAGATACTCCTGAAGAAATTATAGAAGTTAAAGAAGAAACAACAATCACTCAAAAAGAAGAAGAAAAGAAGGCAGAAGAACCTAAAAAAGATGAGATAGAAAAAGATATTACGGTTAGTAATGATATACTATTAAGCATTTTGATGAATGCTAATAGAGAAGAAAAAACTAATGACTCGATCATCTTTAATCGTATTGGCCTATATGAATTAGAAACTGATAAGCGCAAATTTTATCAAGCTCTGCATGATGTAGAACTATTCGCTAGCTCTAAAGATATGATTATTGTCTGTGGTAGTGATATACAGGATAAGATAATAAATGATCCTAGTTTCAACAAAGAATTATATTTCTTTATTGAAGAGGAATTTGGTATCGATAAGATGATATTTGCCATCGATAAAGCCAGAAGAGACAAGATAGTTAAATTATATGTCGATGCTAGAAATCATCCAGAGAATTATAATATCGATATCGATATTAAAATAGAAAGATATAAAAGAGAAAAAAAGAAAGTTAAATCCAAAGAAGAAGAACTATTTGAAGCCTTTGGTGATAAATTGAAAATGGAGGAATAATTATGGATATCAATAAACTTATGCAAGAAGCACAAAAGATGCAAGCACAGATGCAAAAAGCTCAAGCTGACATGGCTAAGCAAGAATTTGTTGGCAAAGCCTCTAATGGTTTAGTGGAAGTAGTAGTCTCAGGCGAGATGAAAGTTAAAGAAGTAAAACTTGATCCAGAAGTGGTAGATAAAGAAAATATCGAGATGTTACAAGATATGATAGTTATCGCTATCAATGACGCTTTTAAGAAGGTAGAGGATGCATCAGCTGCTAACTTGAGCGATTTGACTAAAGGATTAAATATACCAGGAATGTAATATGTATCCTAAAAACTTTGAAAAACTGATTGAAGCCTTGACCATGTTTCCGGGTGTTGGCGCCAAGACAGCACAAAGATATGCCTTTAGTCTTTTAGAAAGACCTAAAGAAGATATTGATAGCTTGATTGAGGACTTAAAAGGTCTAAAGAAGATAAGCTATTGTGAAAAGTGTGGCTTTTTATGTGATGATGAATATTGTGAAGTTTGTAAAGATGAAAGCCGTGATAAGTCACCTATTATGGTTGTGGCCTATCCTCAAGATTTAGTTGCCATTGAAAAGGTTGGCCAATATCATGGCTTATACCATGTCTTAAATGGTGTCATCTCCTCAAATAAGGGTATTTATCCCGAAGATATCAATATTGCTTCCTTGTTGAATCGCTTAGATGGTGTAAAGGAAGTAATATTAGCTATCTCGCCAACCATGGATGGCGAGATGACTTCTTTATATCTAGATAAATTATTAAAAGATAAGAATATCTTAATTACGAGATTAGCTCATGGCTTACCAATGGGTGCCAGTCTTGATTATGCCGATGACATGACACTCATCAAAGCTTTGAGTTATCGTCATAAATTTGAAGAATGATATGAAGGCCATCATTAAAGCATTTGATGATAAAGAATATCTCAATAATGTCATCGTTCCTTTAAGTATAGATGTTGACACTGTGGTATATATTTATCACCATAAACAAGACAAGAACTTGTTAAAGAATAACGATTATGTATTAAAGAAGTATCGAAGCTTTAATACTTTTTATCATGAGTTAAAAAATGATGAAGAAGAGATAGAAAATATTCTTAAACAATATCAAGAAATAATCGTCGATATTAGCTCCAATCGTTATTTGACTATGCTGCTATTTGAAAAGGCTCTGAGATATGGTCATAAGATAGTTTATTATGATGGCGATGAAAATGTTATAAAAGACTACCGCCGTCACGAAATTATCATAGATAAAGTCTTTTCTTTAACTATTAAAGATATTTTGCGCTTAAGTGGTGGCATCATTAAGCATCATATGCATGATGAACCAGATGCTAATGATGAAAAGACTAATAATATCATCGCTCTCGTAGTCAATGAACATCTAGATGATTATTCTAGTTTTATCGCTTATGTGCAAAAAGTAAATCATTTAATTGGAAAGAATGATAATGGCAGCTTCTATTTGAGTGATAAAGATATCGAAAAGATTAAGACTGATCCTATGTATGGACAAACTTCTAAATATCAATTATTCACTGTTAACAATAATAAATTATCTTTTTTAAATAAGATGGTAGAAAATCTTTTTAGAGTATCGGGTACTTGGTTAGAAGCTTATCTATATCTCGAACTAAAAAAGAGTAATAAATATGATGAAGTAATCATGAGTGCCATGATTGATTTTGCTGATGGCAATAATTATGACTATCCAGTCACTTGCGAAGTTGATGGCATGGTCTTAAAGAATAATCATCTATGTTTCATCAGCATTAAATCTAATAAAGTTGAAACTGATGCCTTAAATGAGATAAAGACCCATCAAGAAAGATTTGGTAATCGCTTGTCTAGGCCAGTTATCTGTACTTTAGATAAACTAAGTGAAGATAATCCTAGTATTTATCTAAAAGCTCAAAGCTTAAAGATAGCCGTCATTGAGAATATTCATTTTAAAAATAATAATATTCATAAAATCCTAAATAAGATTTTTGATAATACATATACCTATTTAAATCGTTTATAATAATAGTAGATGACAGCGATTGCATATATTACAGATACAAAGATGTTAGAGAATCATCGTATATTAAGAAATGATACGATGAATTTTTGGCGTTTATCTACCAATATTAACTTTAGTGATTTTAAGATAGGCGACTTAGTCTTCTTCTTAAGCAAGGATAAAATTCATCGCCGCCATGGGGAAAAGGGGATCATTGGTTTTGGCCGTCTGAAAGAACTTAGAGTTTATAGTCCTAATACCATGTGGAAGAAATACGGTAAGAATAATGGCTATATCAACAAGAAAGAATTTGAAGCGGCTATTCGTAAAGTCAGCAAGGACAATAAATTACCATCCAAGATTTCTAGCATGTATCTAACTAATGTTGTCTTCTTTCAAAATCCAACTTATTTAAGTGAATATAATATGCAGATATCTAAGCAAGTTGAAAGCTATATCTATCTCAATGATGTAAGTATACCTTTTAGAATCTTAGAGTATGCCAAAACAGCGATAGATTCTTGGACTGTAGATGAAGATAGTATCAAGCTTTGTGAAGAAGAACAGATACTTTTATATTTGCGCTATTTAGAAAAAGAAATAGGCAGTCTTAATTTAAGCGAAAAAATAAAAGCTAACACTAGAAGAAATCTTAAACAATATCAAAGTGAACATTCTGAATATGAGATGCGTGATAAAGATGAACTTAAACTATATAAGGTCAATGAAAATAAATTGAGCATCGTCTTTTATCGTGATAAAGCCATAGATGAAAGACTAATTATTGGTCAAGCTTACCTATATCGCTACTATCTGATCAAGAACTATCCATATGATATTGAGATATCTTTTAAAATCCTAAGCGACGAAAAATTGAGTAGTATTTTAAATGGATAATCTGTTATAATAAATAGGACTTTGGGGTATAGCCAAGCGGTAAGGCAGCAGACTCTGAATTTGCCATTTCATTGGTTCGAATCCAATTACCCCAGCCATATGATGACCAAATATAACTCTATTGAGTTATATTTTTTTATTTTTAATTATACATAAT
>CALBGK010000081.1 GCA_937893115.1 uncultured Erysipelotrichaceae bacterium
CATCTCTTGTCTAAATGTGATGGTTCCTAAGAATTTAAAGACATCTAAAGAGATTGCTAGTTCTAAAAGAGAAGTCTATTTAATCAAGGAAGATAATTGTAATATTAGTTTGACTAATAAGCAAAAAGAAGTCTACGACTCTTTGCCTGATGAGATATTAAAAAGTGAAGCTACTAAGATATCAAGGCATATTATTGCCAAACTATTAGATTTAAAATTATTGAGGGAAGAAGTTCGTGAGAGTCGATATGTTAATGAGAAACCGACTAATCGATCTTGTTTTAAAGAATTGACTATAGAACAGAAGAAGGCCTATGATGACTTTATTAAAAGTGATAAGCCAGTCTCTTTACTCTTTGGAGTAACTGGTTCTGGCAAGACAGAAGTTTATCTCCATTTAGCGCGCTATTACCTATCATTAAATAAAGAAGTTTTGATTTTAGTTCCTGAGATATCTTTAACCCCACAGATGATAAGAAGGGTTAAGGAGCGATTCTTAGATGTCATCTTCTATCATTCGGGCTTAAATGATAATGAGCGTTATGAGCAGTATAAGCGTGTTAAAAATGCTGAAGCTAAGATAGTAGTTGGTACGAGGTCTAGTATTTTCTTGCCTTTCAATAATCTTGGCCTAATCATTATCGATGAGGAACATGATGCCTCCTATAAGCAAGATTCGACGCCACTATATGACGCTAGGAATGTCGCTTTTAAGCTTGGCATGTTATTTAAGGCCAAGATATTGTTGGCTAGTGCGACACCATCTTTGCAAAGTTATTCTCATGCCCTAAAGGGTGATTATGACTTATTGCAGCTCAAAGATCGTATCAATCATTCTTTGCCGAAAATATCTATTATTGATATGACTAAAAATATTAAAAGAACTAAGTCATATATTATTTCTGAAGAGTTAAAAAAGGCGATTTCAGATGTCTTAGAGCGTAAGCATCAAATCATCATCCTTTTAAATAGACGAGGATATTCACCTATTATCAAATGTGCTGATTGTAATGAAACACTCATGTGTAGAGATTGTGACATACCTTTGAGTTATCATAATGATGAACATGTCCTTAAGTGTCATCAATGTGGTCGGTTATATAAACTTATTGATTATTGCCCAAATTGTCACAGTCATAATCTTGTCTACTATGGTTTTGGTACTAAGAAGGTATATGAATCCCTAAAACAATTATTCCCAGAAGCTAAAATTGAGCGCATGGATAGAGATAATACCAACACTAAGGGAGCACATGAAGATATCTTAAATCGTTTTGAAAGACATGAAATAGATATCTTAATTGGTACACAGATGATAGCTAAGGGATTAGATTTTCCACTAGTTGAACTAGTTGGCATCTTAAATGCCGATGCCG
>CALBGK010000082.1 GCA_937893115.1 uncultured Erysipelotrichaceae bacterium
GAAGATCCGGTTACGGAAGTAAAGGATGGCAGTATCGTCTTTGATAATGTCTCTTTTAAATATAAGAAGGACCAAGAAGTTGATATCTTAGAAGATATCAATCTCAAGATTGATTCAGGTATGATGGTTGGCATTATTGGTTCAACTGGTAGTGGTAAGTCGACTTTAGTATCGCTTATCTCACGTCTATATGATGTAAGCGAGGGAAGAGTATTGGTCGGCGGAAGAGATGTGCGCGAATATGACTTAGATACTTTGCGCAATGAAGTATCTGTCGTTCTACAAAATAATGTCTTATTTTCAGGCACCATTAAGGAGAATTTAAGATGGGGAGATGAAAATGCCACCGATGAAGAGATTATTAAAGCTAGTAAATTAGCGCAAGCTGATAGCTTTGTGTCTACTTTTGAAGATGGCTATGACACTTATATTGAACAGGGTGGTACTAATGTATCAGGCGGTCAAAGACAACGTCTATGTATCGCTAGAGCTCTGCTTAAAAAACCTAAGGTCTTAATATTAGATGATTCGACCAGTGCAGTAGATACTAAGACCGATGCCCTCATCAGAAAGGCCTTTAAAGAAGAAATTCCAGATACGACAAAGATTATTATTGCTCAACGTATAACTTCAGTTGAAGATGCTGATTTAATTATTGTCTTAGATGACGGTAAGATTCATGGCCTAGGAACAAGCGAAGAATTATTAAAGACTGACGATATATATCGTGATATATATCGCATACAGAAGGAAGGAGGTAATCTCGGTGAGTAGAAGAGGAACGACTGTACGCGTTAAATTAGAAAACGGAAATCTTATCATGAAAAGATTGATTTCTTTTATCTTTGAAAATTATAAAGTACATTGTATCATAACTCTCGTCTTTATCTTTATCAGTTCGACCGCCTCAGTATTAGGATCCTTATTTATCAAAAGTTTAATCGATGACTACATCGTGCCGATGATAGGAGTAGAAAATCCTGATTTTATGCCGCTTATGCAAGCCTTGTTGATGATGGGAACTATCTATCTCATCGGTGTCATCAGTACCTATGTTTACAATAGGATCTTGTTGACAGTGGCACAGGGAACCTTAAAGAAGACTAGAGATATGTTATTTGAACACATGGAGAAGCTACCTATTTCTTATTTTGATACGCATGCCCATGGTGATATCATGTCTATTTATACCAATGATACGGATACATTGCGCCAACTTATTTCGCAAAGTATTCCTCAACTCATAAGTTCTATCTTGACTATTGTCGGTGTATTAATCTCGATGATAACTATCTCCATACCTTTAACTTTAATCGTCTTAGTCATCGTTTTTGTGATTAAGAAGGTATCTTCATATATCATCAATAACAGTAGTACTTATTTCGTTTTGCAACAGAAAAATATTGGTAAGGTCAATGCTTATATCGAAGAGATGATGCAAGGTCAGAAAGTTATTAAGGTCTTTACGCATGAAGATAAGGCGATAGAAGAATTTGAAGGCATTAATGAAGAATTATTCGATAGTGCATATAAGGCTAACTACTATGCCAATATCATGATGCCTATCATGGGCAATCTAGGTTATGTCAATTATGTCATCTGTGCCATCATTGGTGGACTATTAAGTATCTATACTAATAGTATCAGTATTGGTGGTCTAGGCGCTTTCTTGCAACTTAACCGCTCATTCTCAGCACCTATCAATCAAATCTCTCAACAGGTAAATAGTGCTGTCATGGCTTTAGCTGGTGCTGATAGAATCTTTAAGCTATTAGATGAAAAGGTCGAGGTAGATGAGGGCAAAGTAACATTGGTCAATGCTGAATACGATGAAAGCGGAAATATTGTTGAGGCAAGCAAGCGAACAGGTATGTGGGCATGGAAACATCCGCATCCAGATGGCACCATTACCTATGTGAAACTATTAGGTGATGTCCGCTTCAACAATGTCGACTTCGGCTATGTCAAAGATAAGATCATTCTTCATGATATCAACTTATTTGCCAAACCAGGCCAAAAGATTGCCTTTGTAGGAGCTACTGGTGCCGGTAAGACCACTATCACTAACCTGATAAATCGTTTCTATGAGATACAAAATGGTTCTATTACCTATGACGGTATCGATATCAAACTCATCAAGAAGGATGATTTGCGCCGCTCATTAGGTATAGTCTTACAAGATACTCACCTCTTTGAGGGAACTATTATGGACAATATCCGCTTTGGTAACTTGGAAGCTAGCGATGAAGAAGTAATCGCTGCAGCTAAATTAGCTAATGCCGATGACTTCATCAGACACTTGCCAGATGGCTATAACACCATGCTTACAAGTGATGGAGCCAGTTTATCACAAGGCCAAAGACAACTTCTATCTATCGCTAGGGCAGCTTTAAGCAATCCGCCAGTTTTAATCCTAGATGAAGCTACATCGAGTATCGATACCCATACCGAAGCAGTAGTGCAGAAGGGTATGGATGAACTCATGAAGGGTAGAACAGTCTTTGTGATAGCCCATCGTCTATCAACTATTCAAAACAGTAATGTCATTATGGTGCTCGACCATGGCGTCATCATTGAAAGAGGCGACCACGAGTCCTTGCTCAAAGAAAAGAAGACCTACTATCAGTTATATACTGGCGCTTTGGAACTTGATTAATACTAGGGGCATCCTCAAGATGCCCTTTAATCTTTTAGTTGACTTTATTAACCAATTATATATACAATATGAACAGTTCACTTTATGAACAAGAAAGGAGAGCTTAATGGTTGATTCAAAAAAAGAAGCTATCTTAAAGGCTTGGTTAGATATGATCATCGCCATTGATTCACAAAGAGTTACTAGTATGTTGCCCTTTAATGAGGCTGTCGTTTGTAACTATTTGAAGAATCATCAAGATGAAGAGATTACGGCTACAGATTTGTGCAAGATGATGAAGATGCAGAAGTCTTTGATGAATCGTACTTTGAATAGTCTGGAAGAAAAAGAGATTATCAAAAGAGCTCGTTCAAATAATGACAAACGTAAGATTATTGTCATACTCTGTGATGAAAACAACATCTACCACGCGCAACATCAATTAGTTTTAGACTATGTTGAAGCTATTGTGAACAATCTTGAAGGATTAGAAGATAGTATCATTCCGATATTTGAATCAGTCACTAAAGCGACAAATTCAATTAAATGATTCGTATTGTAACTGATAGTACAGCTGATATTCCATCAAAGATGGCTGAGGAGAACGGTATAAGCATAGTGCCGCTAAAAGTTTGCATCAATGATAAGGAGTACTTTGATGGCGTGACGATAGGAAGAGATGAATTCTATCATCATCTAGTAGATGAGGATGTCTTTCCCAAGACTTCACAACCTACTCCTAATGACTTCTTAGATATCTTTAATGATATCAAAGCTAAGGGTGATGAATGCATCTGTATCACTTTATCATCAAGTTTAAGCGGCACTTATCAAAGCGCCTTACTAGCTAAGAAACTTTGTGAGTACGATAATATTCATATCATTGATTCACTAAGTGCTACTGGCGGTATGTTACTTTTAGTCCATGAGACAATTAGGCTTATTAAGGATGGAAAAAGTGTCGAAGAGATAGTAGAAACTATTGAAGCTTTAAAAAATCGTATTCATATTGTTGCGGCCCTAAGCACTCTTGAATATCTTAAAAAAGGTGGAAGAATATCGGCTGCTACAGCTGCCATCGGTTCTTTAGCTCGCATTAAACCTATCATCACCGTTGATGTAGAGGGGAATGTCGATGTCTTCACTAAGGCCATTGACTTTAATAAGGCTATCTCGACAGTCATTGAAAATATGACTGATGTCGATACTAACTATCCTATTTATCCTGTCTATACCTATGGTACCGAGAATCTGACTAAGCTATTAGCTCATCCAGCTTTAAATAAGTATAGCTTTGCAGAGAATGTCCAAGTAGGACCGACGATTGGAACTCATGTCGGACCTGAGGTATTTGGTTTCTGTTATATTGGAAATAATAGATAATGAGGCAATTTTGATGATTGCCTTTTTTAATGTTCATATATGTTAAAATGATAGTAGAAGTAAAGAAATATTATTAATAATCTACTTATTTAAGGCTCTTAGCTATCAGAATGGAAGTGTTAAATGATGAAAAGAATAATTCTACTTATGATGATTTTAATGCTTATGGGCTGTACGAGTAACGAAATAGAAGAAAGTATAAGCCCGATAGAAGAAACTATACCTTTTGGCTATATTTATAATTACGATGATGGGCCACTAAAAAATGAAATAATTTATGATTTAGACTTTGAATATTTAGAATTTCCTTATTTCGCTAATAGGATTGCCTTGCCGACTATTGGTGAGTTTTGTAAGGAACCATTGTCTTCACAGCCTGAAATAGCTTGTGAGGTACTAGTTGATGAAATATATTATTATGATATAAATGCCATCCTAGCTAATATCAGTGATGATATGTATGTAAGTGAATTGGATCATGGATATGATGTGGGCAAGAATGTTCATTATCAAGATAGTGATTTCTATAAAATGGTAGAAGGAAAAGAGATCATCCCTATTCCATCAATTTATTCAGAATTAAGCCCACATTTTAGAACGACATTATATGGCTTTAATACCGATGATATTCCATATTATGAGATTTCAAATATATTCGAGTTAAAGACATCCAATTGGTATAATCTAAATCTGAGCTATATCGAAATAGATGAGGCTTACCTCATTCAAGTAGAATACCACCATAACTATTATCCAAGCTTGAGTAATCATTCACCAGTAAAGGCATATGGATATATTCTAAAATGATAATAAGTACTTCAGCTCCCTAAAGACCGGGAGCTTTTATGTTAAAAATTATAGTGATTTCAATTGACATTTTTTCAAAAGGCTTTTATATTTACCGTGGGAGGTGACATTATGGAAGACTGTAGTAATAACTCTGCAAATCCTTTGGGACGAAGTAATGTCACAAACGATTTGTCATTTTAGTTTTTAAAAAACGGAGGTGACTTAAATGTTAGAAAAAATAATTGATTTTATCGCCAGCAACAACCTGGTCGGCTTAAAGAAATATCTAGAAGAACTAAATGAAGCAGATATTTCTGAATGCTTAGACGAGTTGTCGAAAGAAGATGTGGCAGTAGTATTTAGACTTTTAAATAAAGTTCAAGCTGCCGATGTCTTTTCACGCATGGAAGCTGACACCCAAGAAAAACTAGTTGAAATATTAACTGACCAAGAAATTGGCGATATCGTCAACAAGATGTTTATTGACGATGCCGTTGACTTAGTAAGTGAGATGCCGGCTAATCTAGTAACTCGTATCTTACAGAATACTGACAAGGCAAAACGTGGCTATATCAACAGTATTCTCCAATATCCTGAGGATTCCGCTGGTTCTTTGATGACCATTGAATATGAAGATGTCTATGCCGATATGACCGTCAAAGAAGCATTTGATAGAATACGTAAGACAGGAATGGGTAAAGAGACGGTATATATTGTCTATGTCATCGATTCACAAAGAAAACTAATAGGTGTCACAACGGTTAGAGAATTACTCTTATCGAGTATGGATACCAAGATTTCCGACATCATGGAGACCAATGTCATTACTATCAATACTCATCAAGATAAAGAAGAAGTAGCCAGAATGTTTGATAAGTATGACTTCATTGCCATGCCAGTAGTTGATTTTGAAAATCGTATGGTCGGTATCATCACTATTGACGACGCCTTAGATGTCATGAGCGAAGAGAATGAAGAAGACTTCAAAATCATGGCTGCTATGTCACCTAGTGAAGATTCTTACTTCAAATTATCGGTTTGGCAACATACTAAAAATCGTATTGTTTGGCTTTTAGTCTTGATGTTGTCGGCTACTTTGACCGGCAGCATAATCAATCACTACGAAGAAGCCTTTGCCTCTTTGCCAATCCTGGTATCCTTTATTCCGATGATCATGGATACTGGTGGTAACTGTGGTTCACAATCATCAACGATGATCATTAGAGGCTTGGCTACTAATGAGATTAAATTAGGAGATGTCTTTAAAGTATGGTTTAAGGAAGTTCGTATTTCCTTACTAGTTGGCGTCATGCTAGCTACGGTCAATGGTATCCGCATCGTCATTCAGTATTCTGATCCATTACTAGCTCTAGTCATTGGCATTACCTTACTATTTACTGTAGTATTATCGAAATCTATTGGTTGTCTATTGCCTATGGCTGCCAAGAAATTAAGGATGGACCCAGCTATCATGGCCTCACCACTTATCACTACCATTGTCGATACGGCGTCAATTCTCATTTATTTTAATGTTGCCGTAGTGCTCTTTGGCATATAAAATAGGAAATATGGAAAATTTAATCAAATTACTTAAACAGTACAAGGAACCGATTTTGTATGTGATATTTGGCGGGTTTACTACTGTTGTCAACCTAGTATCTTATGCTTTATTCACAAGGCTCATGCACATCGATGACTTTGTTGCCATCTTCTTATCTTGGGTCTTGGCTGTCTTTTTTGCCTATATCACTAATAAGATATGGGTCTTTGAATCAAAGAGCACTGAAGCTAAGCAACTCTTCAAGGAGATTGTATCCTTCGCTTCAGCTAGGGTAGCTACTCTGGGGTTAGAATATGTGATCATGTTTATTGGTGTGGACATGATGCATATCAATGACATGATCGTAAAGGTATTCGCCCAGGTTCTAGTCATTGTCGCTAACTATATCTTTTCTAAACTATTTATCTTTAAAAAGTCTTAAGTATTTAAGACTTTTTATATGCCTATAAGAAAAGGAGTAAGTGATTTACTCCTTTTATGCATCTAAGATAGCTCATCTTTCTATTTATAGAATTCCATTGGATAAGTTAGATATGAATGTGGTTCAAGTTGATCACAGGTTACATATCCACTAGGGGCTTTGATTAGTGAAGGTATGCGATTCACTAAAGTGGCACAAGTGTGTTCTA
>CALBGK010000083.1 GCA_937893115.1 uncultured Erysipelotrichaceae bacterium
GCTTCTTTGATTTCCCTTATCTCATTTGTGACATATTCATAGTCAGCATCTTTGAGCTTGGCAATATTAATTACCATATCTACTTCATCAGCACCTGATTCAATAGCGTCTTTTGCCTCAAATACTTTAGCTTTAGTTGTCATCTGCCCTAAAGGAAAGCCGATCACAGTACATACACCTACATCACTGCCAGCTAATAATTCTTTGGCATAAGCTATATAACCAGGATTGATACATACAGTTTTAAAGTCATATTCAATTGCTTCTTTACATAATTTTTCAATGTCTTTCTTTGTTGCGTCAGCTTTTAAATTAGTGTGATCGATATACTTAGCTAATTTCATCTTTTTCTTCCATCCTTTTCTTTATATATTTCTTAGTGATTTCTACATCACCTAAATAAACTTCTTTGCCTAGTGAGCGGTACATATATTTTTCACTTCCCTTGCCAAGGCATAGTAACATATCTCCGTGATTCAATAATTCTAGGGCAAAATAGATGGCATCTTCTCTACTTTCAATGACAATGGCTTGTTTATCGACAATACCATCTTCAATATCACTAGAAATAGAAAATACCGACTTTTCATAGGCATCATCTTCTGTCAATATAATTATATCAGCATACATATCTAGAAGTTTGCCAAAATTTGTTCTCTTTTCCTTACTGCTATAGGCATTCATGCCATATAAAGCGACTATCTTATGTTTGATATCAACTACCGAACGCGCATATTTCAAGACGTTGCTCATAGTTTCATAGCTAGTGCATGAATCGACAATGACATGATAATTTTGCCCCATATCTATCTTATCCATGATACCCTCTGGCGGAATTTGATTCTTGCAAAGAGCAACAACTTCATTAACTGGATAGCCTCTAGTAACTAAGGTGGCAATAGCTGCTAAGATATTATAGACATTCTGCATACCAATTAAATTAGTGTTGACTTGATAAGTACTCTGATAACATTTCAAGATAAAAGTCGTACCATCAGCCATGATATTGATATCTCGGGCATAAAAATTTGCATTTTCATTCTTGAGACTATAAGTGACCACATTATGTTTTAAAGCGTCTTTAACCTTAGGATATATTTCATCATCCATATTGAAAATGACATCAACCGGTTCGACAAAGTGATTTAAATAGCGAATATAGGTATTGGCAAATTCCTGATCAAACTTCTGATAATCAGGTGTAAATATCGAAGTATTAGTATATACAAAAGCATCAGGATAAATGGCATCAAGCTTCTTAAGGTCTAATCCTAAATTCGTCGCTTCAAAGACCGCTGCTTCAACACCACTTTCCTTCATCTTTAAAAGATGTCGTTGATTCTCTAAGACAGTTAAAGTAGGCTCACTAGATAAAAGCTTAGTATTTAAGTAGTTAACACCATATGAACCTATATAGCCACATGGACGATAATTATCAATAATCTGTTTAATGATATAAGCTACTGAGTTACGACCATAACTACCTGAGACAACAAAATTTTCCATCTTCTTGCCAGGATAATTATAAAACTTAGCAGCAATTTGATTTAGAGCGTCCAAAACATTATTTACTCTAATATAGATGCAAGGAGC
>CALBGK010000084.1 GCA_937893115.1 uncultured Erysipelotrichaceae bacterium
TTGTGAAACCTCCGAAATATTACGACTAATGACTCCGTAATATAATTTATTATATTTATCAATCATATTTTCTAAACTATATAACTTCGATCGTTCAATGCAGTTATTTTTTACAAAACTATTATCGTAACATAATTTATTAATCACGGATGCAAACTCTTTATAATCATACTTGTTCACAACGATTCCTGTAGACTCATCTATTATTTCAGGTGATCCTCCAGTATTATATGTCACAATCGGTAATCCATGAGCTAGAGCTTCTATGTTTACCGTAGGATAATTATCACTCAATGTGGGGTTAATAAAGAGATCGTTTTTAAAGTAAATTTCTTCTAATTGACTATAATTTTCTGTTCTATTAATTAACGTGCATCCTTTAAATACCGAATCTTTGTCTTTTAATTCTCCCACAATTGTGATTTGGATATTTTTATCTAGCAAGGGAATAATTTTTTTTAGTTCATTAACTCCTTTTTCTTCTGTCCAATAGTTAGCAACAGCCAATACTGATAACTTTCCTTTTTTTCTCGAATTACTAGTTTTCTTATCTTTTGGGAGAGTGATTCCGTTGTTAATGACTTTGATTTTTATATTTTTGAGAAATGATTTACTAACTTGCTTTTTTAACCATTCTGAAGGAGTGACTATTGTTAAATTTTCCAACGAATTGAATAATTCTTCTTTTCTGTTAAAATCGCGAAATACTTGTTGTTTAAATATTGAAAAGGGATAGATCAATTTCTTTGGGCAGTTTTCACATTTCGTTTCAAATTTATTGCATTCTGGCAAGTCAAAATACATACAATATCCTGTAAATGGCCAACAGTCATGTAAAGTCCATACTACCGGTTTTTTATATTCTTTAAGAAAATTGAAAAGCAATTCCACATTTAAATAATAGCCGTGTAAATTGTGCAAATGTATAATGTCTGGACCATATTCTTTAATTTTATTTATCAACTTCTTAGTCGCTTTAGTGCATAAGTTTAGATTGTTATCAAAGATAATTGTCGATAGTGCTGCAACAGAATTATCTAAAAAATTTGCAAATCTATATGAATTCTCTGTATCAACATTATTCTTATTTCTTCCATAGCACACCAAGGAATCATAATTTGGATTAGAAGCTAACGTGGCTACAATTTTCCCTGTTGAGCCAAATCCATATACCGAGTTAATATATAGTATTTTCACCTTATTCTTCCTTATTAATCTTAAATACTTGATTGTTTTCTTATCTGCAATTGATTACCAAGATATAAATCTAACTCTTTAGAAATGTAATTATAAATTCCACCAGTAGGGCTGAAAGTTAATTCTCCAAATATAATATCTTTGTCATTAAAATCATACAAATCAACTCTGACAAAATTAAAATCTTCAGATAGCTTTCTGGCAACTTCTAACATATCATCTATATTATTCGGA
Source organism: uncultured Erysipelotrichaceae bacterium (assembly GCA_937893115.1). GTDB lineage: Bacteria > Bacillota_I > Bacilli_A > Erysipelotrichales > Erysipelotrichaceae > CALUZH01. The sequence continues at coordinate 1,432 of CALBGK010000084.1, forward strand.
ATTTTAGGTAGTTCTTTATAATTTTTATTATTCGTTTCTAAAAACTCTTTATTCTCATTGAAATGATAAATATGCGGAAGTTGTGGCTTAGGAGGTCTATGTATAATAGAAAACATCAGCACCTTTCCTTTTGAACAATAGAACTTATAATCTTCAGGTACTTCTCCATAATTATCACACAGGTTTTTTTCACACAATATTCTTGGCTTAATATTTAGATACTGCGGTTCATATGGGTATGTTCCATATTTTGTTTTCAACCATTTCTCTAGTTTTACAAGTATTTCTTCTTTATTGATATTATTTTTATCATTGACAATGATGTTTGTACCACATGAATGATTTGTCTTTAGTACAAAGCTATTAGGTAATTTTTCAAAATTAATGTCTTGAGGATCATCATAAGTATAATAAATATCATTTAAAATATTTTTTAATCCCTTACTTTCAACATAATTTCTAACCTCAATCTTATCTGCACACTTAGTTTTTAATTCTAAATCATCATTGAATTTTAACCAATTTATTTTCTCGTTAAACGTTTTAGGGTTATCTAAAGACAGTGGATATCCCATCGATACTCGAAAAAATACTTTAGTTGCAGTCCTTGGAGATATTTGAAAGGCCGTCTTCATTATACTGTTGTATGTAGTATTAATAATTTTATTGTTTTTTAGTTTACTTTTCTTCATTCTTATACTCTTTTCCTCACGATTTTTATCTGCTTCTTTCTCCACACCATCTTATTAACTACATTAGTGTAACTTTGTATAATCTTAACTACTTTTATAGATACATTTTCATCTACATAATTAGGAACAGGTAATCCAAAATCGCCATTTTTATTCATTTCGATAGCCAAATCAACTGCATTAAGTAATGAATCAGTATCTATTCCAGCTAATATAAAACAGCCTTTATCAATAGCTTCTGGTCTTTCAGTAGAAGTTCTTATACATACCGCTGATATTGGCTTATTGATAGATTGGTAGAAGCTAGCTTCTTCTGGAAGCGTGCCACTATCACTCACAACAGCCAATGATTTAGCTTGCAGTTTATTGTAGTCATGGAAACCTAATGGTTCATGCATAACCACCCTTTTATCTAATTTGAATTTACTATCTTCTAATCTTTTTCTAGATCTTGGATGACATGAATAAAGTATGGGCATATCATATTTAATAGCTAAATTATTAATTGCTGTAAATAAAGAAATAAAATTTTCTGCAGTATCAATATTTTCTTCTCGATGAGCACTTAATAAGATATATTCTTTTTCTTTAAGATTTAATCTATCTAAAATATCAGATGATTCAATTTTATCAAGATTAGCTCTCAAAACTTCAGCCATCGGTGAACCCGTAACAAATACTCTTTCTTTCGGAAGCCCACATTCATGTAGATATGTTCTTGCATTTTCACTATATGCTAGATTTACATCACTGATGATGTCAACAATTCTTCTGTTTGTTTCTTCAGGTAAACATTCATCTTTGCATCTATTTCCTGCTTCCATATGAAAGATAGGGATATGTAATCTCTTGGCAGCAATTGCACTTAAGCAACTATTTGTATCCTAGTATCAATAGTGCATCTGGATTAATATCGACCATTAATTCATAAGATTTAGCAATAATATTACCGATTGTTTGCCCTAAGTTATCACCAACTGCATTCATATATACATCAGGTTCATCTAACTCTAAGTCTTTGAAGAATATACCGTTTAAATTGTAATCATAGTTTTGACCAGTGTGAGCCAGTATTGTATCAAAGTATTGTCTACATTTTTTAATAACACTAGACAACCTAATTATTTCTGGTCTTGTACCCACTATTATTAAAAGTTTTAATTTATTGTTCATATGATTCCTCTTTTTTATTTCTGTACATTTTAGTAACTACATAAATTATTATAGCATTAGCACATAAAGTCAAAAATGCCTTTAAAATCCAGGTGATGTATGAGTCAACCACAAATGTGCTAAGTACAATATTATCTAATAGTACCAATGCCAAAATCATGGCAATAGATAACAGTACTTTTCTTAGTTCTATAAAAATTGAATTAATATGATTATTTATTTTTAGATACAGTAGCTGCAAAAATAACCTTGCTATTTTAGATATTAGTGTTCCAGCTGCGATACCACATAATCCATAATCTCTAATTAGTAAAGTACTTAATATTATATTAACTGTACATTCTACATATCCAAAATACTTCGTTCTTTTGAAATCGCCTAGTATCACTGTAACTTGCATATATGGTTCTTTTAAAGAATCTACTATTGCCGAACCGATCAATAAATAGCCAAATAAACTTTGATTGTAATTTGCATCATTAATATTTGCAGTATAAATTCTCATAAAATCATCAATTAAAAATAATGTGCATGAGAATAATAGTATGGATATTATTGAAATAAGCATTAAATTGTTATCAAATACTTTATTTTGATTAGTGTTAGTTTCCTTCGCGAATGACGACCCTAAATAAGGGGAAACGGTCTCAGATATAGACATTGATACGTTTTTAATTGAATTAATTATTGCTGAATATATAGAATATATGGAAATGTTTGAAAGTGTAGAGAATAACGATAGTAAGACATAGTCTACATTATTTGTTATATAAATAGTTAGATTATGAGAGAATCCGTCCCATCTTTGTTTTAATAGTTCTTTATCTTCATCAACATTAAAATCAAATCGATAATTTTCCTTAGCATAAATAAATGCAATAAGTGGGTTAATCAAATAAACAATTAGATTTATGAATTTTATAAAATGAATTTGTGGATAAATTTTTATCGAAACATATGTAAAAATAATGTTTAGTATTGCAACAACTATTTGAGAAAACATTAAAATATAATTTTTCTTATCAGCATATAATAAATATTTGTACGGCACTGAAAAATAGTAGTTAAAGAAACTACTTAAAGACATAATTATCGTCAATAATAATATGTAATATGTATCATACGAAACGTTTGTAATATATGGATAAATAAAACCTAATAAAACAGCATATAATAAATTTAATATTGCTATTTTCTTATAGAATTTAAAACCGGTTTTTAATATTGAATTAATTTTTGAAGTGTCTTTATCAAATAGTGGTTTATACAATGAAGCTGACATAATTGAGCCCAATCCACTCTCCATCAACGCAAAAAAACTTAGGTAACTACTCAAAGAAGTCACTAAGCCGTTTATATTTGATCCAAATGTATTTAGCATCATCTTTGGTAAAACTAAACCACTGATGGCATATACAATTTGATATATAATTGTTGCCGCTAAATTTAATGTCATTTTTTATCGTCTCAATTAATTTATATTTCCTTCTTGTTATCAGAGAGTATTAACGCTCTTCTACATACCCAATAATGTGTTTCTATAACCAAATTATGGTAAAGCCACTTGTTATATAAAGATTTCTTCTTGAATATTTTATTATATATGGATGTTAGAACTCTTGTTTTACCATAATACGAAGCATAGTACTTGTTAAAAGATTCTAGACAATACGAATTCACCCTCTTAATATATTCATTATAGTTTTCACATTTTAAAATATCGCTAATATGGGTTATGTGTTCTTGATATTGGTCATCTTCTATTAACTCAACTTCTTGATCAAAAGATGTAATCACATGATTATAATCAATTCTGCCATTTGTTATGTTAATGCTTAAATTTAGAGTTTTTTGTGGTTTATTACTTTCTCCTTTATCAAAAACAAAATTACCTAAAGAATAATATATTCTTTTTCCATTATATTCTTCAAAACCTTGAGCTACATGGGGGTGGTGCGCCACAACCAAGTCAACTCCCATATCAATCCATTTTTGATATTTTTCTCTTAACTCAGGAAGTGGGAACTCAAAACCTTCCGATCCGGCATGAGATATTACTGCTAAATAATCATATTTCGCTTTACATTCTCTTATTTTACTTAAAAAATTGGTACTATCAAACCATAAATAACCCAAATTATCATCTGGCATCGCGCAACCGAAGCCATTTTCAGCGACGCTAAGTAAGCCTATCGAGATAGATTCGTCTTCAAACGAAAATTCATTTATTATTTCTTCTTTATTTAGTCCTGCTCCTATATGTTTGATACCTAGTTCATTTAGTGCTTCAATAGTGCTTTTTAATCCTTCTGCTCCATAATCCATAATATGATTGTTTGCTAAAGTTACTAGATTAAAACCACTATTTTTTAATAAAGGTGCAACACCTTTATCATTTTTAATTGAAGGCCCTATTTTACATATTGGATCTTTGCATTCATCGACAATCGGTCCTTCAAAATTACAGCAAGCAATATCATGCGAAGCTATATAATCAACTAGAGGTTTAGAAAATATATTTCTATTTCCTGCTTCTTTTATATAGACATCTCCTGCAAAAAAGATTTTCATATTAATTACCTATCATTCCTTCTAGACTATCTTGATATATGTATCAGGTCTATCCTTATCAAATATCTCATTAGCCCACATTACAGTTACTAGATTATCTGTATCGCTTAGATTAATAATGTTATGAGTATAACCGGGCAACATATATACAGCTTTAATATCCTCACCCGAAACTTCATATTCATATAATTCATCAGTAATAATATTTCTTTCTTGTATTAAGGCTTTGCCGCTTACTACAATAAAATATTCCCATTTGCTATGATGGAAATGGTTTCCTTTAGTAATTCCTGGTTTAGATATATTAATACTGAACTGACCAAAATCCATTGTCTTAAATAATTCTGTAAAAGAACCTCTATCATCTTTATTCATTTTTAAAGAGACAATGGCTTTCTCTTTTGGTAAATAACTTAGATATGTTGAATATAATTGAATCTGGTTTTAAATCTGTTAGAAATAATGTATTATCGTAAGACTTAAATTCATTTAAATAATCTACTATTTCTTTTAAAGTTACTTCATAGGTAGTAGGAACATATGCATATCCATCTTTATAACTTTCTTCATTGCATAAACATGATATAAGTTCATCTATTACATCATCTATATATGCCATTTCTAATATGGTATTAGAATCATTTATTTGTATTGATAAATCGTGAGCTATATTATGACAAAATGTAGCTACTACTGAATTGTAATTAGGCCTACACCATTTACCAAATAGATTAGGGAAACGATATATTATTATTTTTGAACCAGTTTCTTGTTCATATTTCTTTAGTATTTCTTCGCCTTCATGTTTAGTTTTTGCATATTCACTATCTTTGTACCTTCCTGTTTGTGAAGCTTGTATACTTGAACTAAATACTATAGGAGCATGCTTATCATATTTCTTTAAGAGCCCTAATAATTTTTCAGTGAAATCAACATTACCCTTTTTAAATTCACTGTTATCTTTAGGCCTATTTACACCTGCTAGATGAAATACAAAATCCACCTTCTTAGCAAATTCTTCTAATTCTATTTCACTTGTTTCTCTATCACACAAAAAAATATCATCAATGATTATTGATTTTTTCCTGGTTTTATCATTACCATTTTTGATATTTTCTAAAGTAACACTTAAATTTTTACCAATAAATCCATTTGCACCAGTTATTAGAATATTCATTACTTAAACAAATCTAGCTTCAATAAAAGCTTCTTCATCCCTTCTATATCTAATCTTTCGGTATTATGAGAATTATATTCGTCAGCTCTTTCAAATAGAGTTGTTCCTTTATTAATATACTTATCATAATTTAAATCTCTATTATCAGCTGGTATCCTGAAATAATTACCCATATCTATAGCTTTAACCATGTCTTCTTTAGTAACTAGTACTTCAAATAGCTTTTCACCATGTCTAGTTCCTATATATGAGATATTTTCTTTAACACCTTTTAATTCACAAATAGCTTTAGCTAGTGTATCGATAGTTGCTGCCGGTGCTTTTTGCACAAATAGATCACCTTGTTCACCGTGCTCAAAAGCATATAATACTAAATCTACGGCATCATCTAATGTCATCATAAATCTAGTCATGTCTGGATTAGTAATAGTTAAAGCTTTGCCTTGTTCAATCTGATCACAGAATAATGGAATAACACTTCCTCTAGAAGCCATTACATTTCCATATCTAGTTAAACATAATACTGTTTCATTGTCTTTTAACTGTCTTGATCTAGCTACAACATTTTTCTCCATCAAAGCTTTGGTCATTCCCATAGCATTAATAGGGTATGCAGCCTTATCTGTTGATAAAAAGATTGCCTTTTTTACACCATTTTTAACACAAGCAGTAATTACATTATCTGAACCTAATATATTAGTCTTTACCGCTTCTATCGGATAAAATTCGCAAGATGGTACTTGTTTTAAAGCTGCAGCATGGAATACATAGTCTACACCTTTAAATGCATACTCAATAGATGAACAATCTCTTACGTCACCAATATAAAATTTTAATTTATTTGCATATTCAGGATATAGTGATTGATATTCATGACGCATATCATCCTGTTTCTTTTCATCTCTTGATACAATTCTTATCTCTTTAATATCGCTTAACAAGAATCTCTTAGTAACTGCATTACCAAACGATCCTGTTCCACCACTAATCAATAATACTTTATCTTTTAATAATGACATATTTTTCACCTCTAAATAGACTTTACTAAAATTATAGCATTATTTCTATTTACTTTTACTAATTAATGGCTATTTATCACCTACATCATTTCATTTATTTTTGCGTTAAATATTTTTAACAAAAGTGCCATTTTTAGCTTATTTTCTAGCCTTAAGAAAATTACTAATTTATAATATTTTCATGTCAAAATTTGTCTCAAGTATTGTTTCAATTACATATAGGATTATATGTACTATTTTTCTATTGCTTATAGTTTATACCTTTTTATCTGGACTATTTATAACTATAAAATGCCGGTAGAGGGGTTTTATATCTTTGAGAAAAAGTTTTATTTCTTAGCATATATACTTGTGATAATTATTCTATTTCTAATATATCTAATTGATAAAAAGAAGCTAAGCAAGAGAAAATTATTAATCGCTTTGATATTATTAATTAGTTTATCGATTATCTATGGTTCTTCACTGCCTTTTTCGGTAACTAATACTGACTCATATACAGTTTTAAATATAGCAAGAGAATCACTGAATTTAAACCTAAATGAATTAAAGATATTCTTATCAAATAATAATTATCTAAACTATTATCCTCATCAATTTGATATATATTCATTAAACTACATATTAGTATTATTGTTTAAAGTTAATGCTGATTTTGCTTTTACTATTTAAAATATACTTTCAGTTATTGTTTGAAACTAAGACAATTTATATATATCCATGGATTAATCTTGTCTTGCCTTTAGCCGCTTCAGGCTTGAACAGTCTTATAACTTTATTTAAGGGGGG
>CALBGK010000085.1 GCA_937893115.1 uncultured Erysipelotrichaceae bacterium
ATTATGTTGAAAGACATAAGGATGAATTAAAGGATATCGCTTTATGTATCAATTTAGATATGATAGGCTCAACTATGGGCCACTTTGATGCCTGTGTGAGCGCCGAAGCTGATTTAGTTTCATATTTGCGTTATCTAGCTTGTGAAGAAGGCGTCTCTTTAAATCTATATCATGATGTCTACTCAAGTGATTCAACGCCATTTGCCGATAGTGGTGTACCTGCGATGTCTTTTGCCTGCAACACTTCTGTGACACCAATACACAATCGTCATGATACTAGTGCGTCACTAAGTCTTGAACATTTTAAAGAAGATATCGCCTTTATCATCACTTTTGCAGAAAAGATGGCAAATTCTAAAGTCTTCCCTGTCAAGAGAGAAATACCTGATAGTATCAAAGAAAAATTAGACATCTACATGTGTCGTAAAAGAAAGTAATCAAATAACTTAAAAAGCTATCCATGTGATAGCTTTTAAAATGCCTAATAGAGGTCGTCTAGTTCATCTCTAAGAGAATCAAGGACATTTTCTACTTCGTAGATAGCTTTTTCCAGAGCAGCTTTGATCTTTTGTATCTCATCTTGAACCATGAAGTCAAAGATGAAATTATCAAAGAAGATATCGCCTATGCTCATGAGATTGCTGATATTGATATTAGGCAATTTCTCTTCGATATCATTTAGTTCATTTTCAAACTCTATTAAATCAAGACGAGCACGGTCGATATAGCTTTGTGAATTATTCATTTTATGTCTTTTGAACATCGAAATCATCATTCCGCCACCAAACATATCAATAAAGCCCAAAGTAGAGGCGCTAGATATTTCTTTGTGGGCGAGATTTAGGGAATCTAGAGCTTTTTCACCGGCTCTGATGGCATCTTTTAATTCTTTTTCATAATCATAAGTCATACATATACACCTTTGATAAAATTATACATAATTTGTGTAAATAAATGGGAATAAAAGTAGTAGAATATATCTTATGAAAAATAAAAGCATTGATATATTAAATGGTTCAATATATAAGACTATACTCTATTTCTTTTTCCCTATCATGTTTGGCTCTTTCTTTCAACAACTCTACAATACAGTGGATGCGGTTGTCGTTGGTAACTTCGTTGGCAAACAAGCCCTAGGAGCTGTAGGTGGTTCAACTGGGCAACTCATCAATCTTTTAGTCGGTTTTATTACTGGCTTATCATCAGGTGCGACAGTCGTCATTGCTCAATATTATGGAAATCATGACGAAGAGGGCGTGCGTAAGAGCGTTCAATCAGGCATGTTTATTGCCATTATCCTTGGTGCTATCATGATGTTTGTGGGTATCGTCTTTGCGCCACAACTATTAAGTGTGATGAATGTGCCCGCTGATGTCTATGACTATTCTTTAGTCTATATGCAAGTCTACTTTGTGGGATTAATCCCTTCGATGATATACAATATGGGAGCTGGCGTCTTAAGAGCGATAGGTGATTCTAAAAGACCTCTATACTTCTTAATTGCATCATGTATGACTAATATTGTATTAGACGTTTTACTAGTCGCTGTCTTTCATATGGATGTCTTTGGGGCTGCTGTAGCTACGGTGGCATCGCAAGTCGTATCTTGCATGTTGACGCTCTACGTTTTAAAAAGAACTGAAGATAGCTATCATTATGTCCTTAAAGAGACGACCTGTGATAGAGATATCTTATCGAGAATTATCATCATCGGTTTACCTACAGGTATACAATCATGTCTATATAGCGTATCTAATATCTTTATTCAGGCGACAGTCAACGGTTTTGGTACTGATACTCTAGCGGCATTTACTGCCTTTGGCAAGATTGACGCTTTATTCTGGCTCATCTCAGGTGCTTATGGTGTAGCTATCATGACCTTTGTCGGCCAAAACTTTGGTGCTAATAATATGGATAGAGTTAAAAAAGGTATCAGGGCTGGTATTATCATGGAAAGTATTACGGCCATCGCTTTAAGTTTTATCCTTTACTTCTTTGGCGAATACTTCATCATGCTTTTTACACAAGAGCCAAGTGTCATTGAGATTGGTGTCGATATTATGAAGTTCTTATGTCCTACTTGGG
>CALBGK010000086.1 GCA_937893115.1 uncultured Erysipelotrichaceae bacterium
AATATAATTCCTTGTTCTCCCTTTTATCAACATTACAAATATTAAAATCTAACTTCTTACTACTAGCGAAGTGAATACCTTGTATATCTTTAAGCTTTTCGATGAGTTCTAATGAGAAAGACAAGGGTATGGAATTATTAGCCATTATCGAATGACATAATAATTCGATCTCACTGTCCTCAAAACATCGATTGTCATAATAGTATTTTCTTTTAACTTGACCTATCTGTATATCCATCTTATTGAAGTATTTAAAATAGGAAGTCATAGTCTGCCTACATGTAGGTGTACTACCATATAACTCCTGCATCTTCTTGTCGATTTGCGCAATGGCAAGTGGATGTTTCTTGTCACTATATTTATATAAAACAGCTAAGCATTCTAAAATCTTCTTTTTCGAATCTTTCTTAGAATTATTTTCCATAATACCTTTCCCTATTACTCCCCTTTTTTAAATATTATCAAACTTTAAAGCGTTTACACAAACTAAAAGAATGCTAATATGAGAAGTGTTAAAAATATTAAACCGAAAATGATAAAAAGATTAAAAAAACCGCTATATTCAAGATATAACGGCTTAATTTTACTGTCTTAAATTAGCTTGATATTGCTTAGATAATTCAGATAATATCTTTTCATGAACTGGATTTATATCTTCTATCTTCAAGGTCTTATCCTTAGACTCATAGATGATATTTAAGGAGATAGACATATATCCATCTTCAATATGTTCACCCTTATAGATATCAAATACTTCGACACTAGATACAAGTGAACCGCCAGCTTTTTCAATGATGCGAATGAGATCACTGCTCTTGACATCATCCTTGACTACTAAAGAGATATCACGAGATATTGATGGATAACGATTGATTTCACTAGCCTTAATCTTAGCTGGTTTAGATTCAATCAATTCTTCCAAGGACATCTCTAAGTAATAAGCATCAGGCAGTTTGCGCTCTTTGGTAATTTGTGGATGTACCTTACCAAAGATACCGATAACTTTATTATTAAGTTTTATGAGAGCAGATTGATATGGATGCATATTGTTAGAATCGATATTATTTTCCACTATCTGTATGCGACCACTAGGGAAACCTAGCTTATCTAATAGGCTCATAATTAGCCCCTTTAGCACATAGAAACTTGTATCAACAGTATGATGTAATACTTTTGACTCTTGTAACTTGCCACTTAAAATAATAGCTAAACGCTCTTCTTGTAAGCCATTTGCATAGATAGAAGAAATCTCAAAGAGATTAACATTTTCATTATTATGAGCAATATTATAAGTCAAACATTCCAACATTGATGGCATCAAGCTTGTACGGATATATTTTCTAGCATCGCTGAGAGGCTGTTTAAGCTCGATAGCATCACCCAAAGGCATTAAATTGCCACTGACAGCTTGAGAGCTAACTAATGTATAGGTGATAGTTTCATATAATCCAGCATTTGTCAATAAGTCTTCTATTGTCCGACGCATGCCTTGTCTAACTGATAGCTTACCTATAGTTTGAGGCATGAGTGGCAGTGTTGTAGCTAAATCATCATAGCCACTTAGACGAATAATCTCTTCATCGATATCTTCACGGATGCGAATATCGGTACGATAGCTAGGAATATGAGAAATAAAGCTATCATCTATGATTTCTGGATGGAAGTCAAGACGATTTAAGATATCACATACTTCATCCATTTCATATTTTTTACCTATTAAGGCATTTAGATGCTTTAAAGTTTCTTTGACTACTATCTCATTGTAGTTATCACTACCAAATTCTACTGTCTTTTCATAGTCGCTAGCGTCCGCATATTCAATGAGCAAGCTCATAGCGCGGTCAATAGCCTTTTGTTGAGCTAGAGGATCTAGACCCTTGGCATAGCGCATCGCAGCTTCTGTTTGCAAACCTAGACGATTAGCAGTTCTTCTAATCTGCGCTTGATCAAATAAGGCACATTCGATGATGATGGCACTAGTATCATCTAAAATCTTAGTATTGTCACCACCCATAATACCAGCTATACCGATGGGCTCACCATTTGAAGTAATCATCAAATCACCTTTTTCAATATGATAAAAATTTCCATCAAGAGCTGTATAATCAACTTCTAAATCATCTTT
>CALBGK010000087.1 GCA_937893115.1 uncultured Erysipelotrichaceae bacterium
GACCATTAGCTGGTATTGGTGACTCACTATTATGGGGAACTTTAAGGCCAATATTCGCTGGTGTGTGTGCTTCTTTAGCTCTGGCTGGCAATAGCTTTGCACCTATTCTATTTGCGGTTGGCATGAATGTCATCCACTTCCTATTGATGTATTGGGGCGTTACTGTCGGCTATAATTTTGCTGATACTTTCATGGATAAGATGGAAGGTCTCAAGATCAAAGTATGGATGGAAGCTGCTACTATTCTTGGCTTACTAGTAGTTGGTGGTTTGACAGCTACATGGTTAAATGTAACTACTAAACTTGAATATACTATTGGTGAAGCTACAATTAGCTTACAGAGTACACTAGATCAGATTTTGCCAAAGATGCTGCCATTAGTTTGCGTATTATGTGTCTATGCCGCATTACGTAAAGGTAAGAGTACAACCTTTGTCATGGTAGCTATCTGTATCATTGCCTTTATTTTAGGATTCTTTGGAATCATGTAGTTAGGAAGTGTGATTATGGGATTAGAATTAGTTAGATGCGACGATAGATTGATTCATGGACAAGTAGTCATCGGTTGGACACGCTCAAGAGGTATTACAACTATCTTAGCTGTAGACGATAAGACAGCTAATGATAAGTTTCAGATGCAGCTTATGAAGATGGCTACGCCTCCTGGGGTCAAACCAGTATTTTTAACCCTCGCTGATGCGATAGAAAAGATTAAAGCTGGAGAATATGAAAATAATAAATATATGATACTTGCCAAAGGTCCAAAACTTATCAATGAATTAGTAGATAATGGCATTGATATCAAAGAGGTTAATGTTGGCAATCAACGCTCAGGTGATGGCAAGAAAAAGCTTTTAAACTTTGTCTATTCGACTGATGAAGAGATCGGTGAGTGGAAAAAGCTTAGCGGTAAGGGAGTTAAGCTATATGGACAAACTCTACCTGATACGCCAAGCTTTGACATGAACGAGATCGTCGATAAATTATAATATGCAATATGATGCAATTGATCAAAGATATCATTTAAGTCGTTATAGCGTCGCTGGTTTAAATGGCATGGTCTGCTCAAGTTCTAATCTTGCCTCTAGTGCGGGACTAGAAATCTTAAAAAAAGGTGGTAATGCCATTGATGCAGCTATTGCGACAGCTGCTGTATTAACGGTAGTTGAACCTGTCAGTAATGGTCTGGGTGGCGATGCCTTTGCGATAGTTTATATCAAAGATGAAGATAAGCTATATGGCTTAAATGCATCTGGTTATAGCCCTAAATCACTTTCTATAGATGCCGTTAAGGCTCTTGATCATAATCATATGCCTAAGCATGGATGGTTACCTGTCATGGTTCCAGGTCAGCCAAAAGCCTGGGCAAAGTTAAGTCAAAAATTTGGCAAATTGCCTCTTGCGGAAGTACTTAAACCTGCCATTAATTACGCTTTAAACGGATACCCCCTTTCCCCGGTTGTAGCGAAATTATGGCAAAAATATGTGCTTAAAAACCGCGAAGAATTTGCCCAAAGTTCCATCTTTAATGAATGGTTCAAGATGTTTACTAAAGATGGTGAACCATATAAGTTTGGGGAAGTAGTCAAATTCCCCGAACTCGCAAAGAGTTTAAGAATTATCGGTGAGACTAATGCCAAGGCCTTTTATGAAGGTGAAATCGCCGAAAAGATAGTCGACCAGTCTAAACGTGACGGTGGCTTTATAAGAATGGAAGATTTAAGAGACTATGAGGTTGAATGGGTAGAACCTATCAGCGTCAAATATAGGGGATATGATGTCTATGAACTTCCACCTAATGGTCAAGGCATAGTCACTTTGATGGCCTTAAATACCTTATCTAATTTTGATTTTGCTAAGAAAGAAGATATCTATACTTATCATCATCAATTCGAAGCGATGAAGATGGCTTTTGAAGATGCCTTTAAATTTGTGAGCGATCCTAAGGAGATGAAAGAGGATTATCATAAGTATCTAAGTCCTGAATATGGAAGGATAAAAGCTTCTTTGATAGGTGAAGATGCTTATATGCCAAAAGAAGCTGATCCGGCAAGAAGTGGCACTGTCTACTTATGCACAGCGGATAAAGATGGCAATATGGTATCTTATATTCAAAGCAATTACATGGACTTTGGAAGTGGAGTTGTCATTGAAGATTATGGTATAGCGATGGAAAATAGGGGTTTTGATTTCTCTTTAAATCCTGAAGCTATCAATGCCCTAAAGGGTCATAAGCGCTCATATCATACCATTATTCCTGGTTTTTTAGCCAAGGATGGAAAAGCCATAGGTCCATTTGGCGTCATGGGTGGTTATATGCAACCTCAAGGTCATGTACAAGTCTTGATGAATTATATTGATTTTCATCTCAATCCGCAGATGTGCCTAGACGCCCCAAGATGGCAATGGAAAAAGGGTAAGGAATTTATTGTTGAACCTGATTTTGATAAGGACATGGTCAAGAAGCTACAAGACTTAGGTCATATCGTAAATGTAGCTGAAGACAATCTATCCTTTGGCCGAGCAGAATTTATCACACGCTTAGATAGCGGTGTTTATGTCGGAGCGACCGAATCGAGAACCGATGGTTCAGTAGCTGCATATTAAAGACTAGCCTAAGCTAGTCTTTTTTGGAGATTTATGAGATTTAATACTAAAAAGTTATTTTTAAAAGATGAAATTATTGATGATGCCTATATCGTCATCGAAGATAAAAAGATTAAAGAGTTTGGTAAGTATGAGGGTGATGATTATGACGCAGATATCATCATGCCCGGCATCTTTGATATTCATAGTCATGGCGCTATGGGATATAGTGCGACAACCATAGATGCAAGTGAATTATATGGTTATACTAAGGCCATAGCTAAGGATGGTGTCACAAGTGTCTTGGCTACTACCCAGGAATTAGATAGTCTAAGTCTTATTGCCAAGGCTATAGAAAGTGACATAGTCAAGGGTGCCAGAATCCTTGGTATCAATGCGGAAGGACCTTTTAGAAACAAGAAGTATATGGGTGCATCTAAGGGCATGATTTGGCCCTCACCTAGCATTGAATATAGTAAAAAGATGATAGATAGTGCTAAAGGCCACATCATGTATATGTCGGTATCTTCTGAATTAGAAAAGATGGATGAGATTATACCTTACTTAGTGAAGAATAATATTAGGGTTGCAGGTGGGCATACCGATGCGACATATAGCGAGATGATAGATGGTTTTAAATTAGGTGTGACAGCGATATCACACTTTGGCAATGCGATGCGTCCTTTCCATCAAAGGGAGGGCGGAGCTTTGACTGCCTGTTTATTAAATGATGCTATCTATTTAGAGATCAATGCTGACCATGTCCACTTATCTAAGGAAGTCTTAGCTCTTTTCTTTAAGACAAGGGAGATGAAAAACTTTATTCTCATCTCTGATTCATCAGAATGTGCCGGATTAGATGAAGGCATCTATTTCGCTCGTGGCAAAAAACGCTATGTCGATAGAAATGGAGATATCAAGACCGAAGATGGAACTATCTCTGGCAGTGGTCATCCCATCATCTATGACATTAAGAAACTAATACTTGAAGATGGATATCATCCTTTAGATATTATCAATATGGCAACTTTTAATCCTTGTCACTACTTCAATATTAAAAATAAGGGTAGTATTAAAGTGGACAATGATGCTGATATCGTACTTCTAAATGATTCATATGAAGTACTTAAGACTATTGTGGAAGGAAGCATAGAATATGATATCAGTGATAAAGAGGATTTAAGAAATCCTAAGATGCAAAAATTAAATGAAAACTGAAAGAGTTCTATTTCTCTTTCAGTTTTTTAAGATTATTGCTGCGGCCTATCTTCTTTAATTCGTCATAGACGGCTTTTAGTTTAGCTTCATAAGCATTTTGATTGAAGTAGAGGAAGTTTATATCTTTTATTTCATCAGGCAGATATTGTATCTTGTGGAATAAGTCATAGCGACTATAGTCATATCTATCTTCTTCCTTTAAGCCACTTTGGTTATAACGCAAGTATTCAGGCATAGAATAAGAATGATTATCCACAAGTTCCTTAGCTTTCATGACGGCATCGATACCACTTTTTGACTTAGGTGAAAGACATAAGTCGATGACATGGACGCCTAGAGGTATGATAGCTTCCGGAAAGCCAACTTCATCAGCACTCTTACAGGCATTAACGGTTCGAGCGATAAGGGCAGGATTAGCTAGGCCAATATCTTCATAAGCGATGACTAAAAGACGACGAATGATGCTTTTTAAGTCGCCACTTTTCGCTAGTAAACAAAGATAATAGATGGCCGCATTGGCATCACTACCTCTAATGCTCTTTTGAAAGGCGCTTAGAAGATTGTAGTAGGCATCATCATTTTTATCAATATCTTGCTTAGTATCGCTGGCTATATTATCTATTATTTCCTTGCTGATGATATTATCATCGCTAGCGATACTGGCAAGCTCTAAAGTATTTAAACAATATCTGATATCACCACCACTGATATTTACTAGCTTATTGATGGCTTCTTCTTTGATTTGATATTCATTATTTAAGCCACGTGGACTTTGAAGGGCGAAATGAATAGCTTCCCTTATATCATCCTTATTTAAAGCTTTAAATTCAAAGAGGTGCAGGCGTGAGCGAATAGCCATATTGATACTGTGGTAGGGATTGGCTGTCGTCGCACCGATGAGGATGATGGAGCCATCTTCGATATGAGGTAAAAGGAGGTCTTGTTTATCCTTATTGAGGCGATGAAATTCATCAAGGATTAAAAATAAACCAGGATTCATACTAGCTTCAAAAAAGATGGCATCAAGGTCCTTTTTATTATCGCTTACCGCATTAAAAAAACGACAGGGCCTATTTAGCTCTTTGGCTATAACTCTGGCTAAGGAAGTCTTTCCGACTCCTGGGGGACCATAGAATATGCATGAGAAGAAACTTTGATTTGCGATGCATTTTCTAATGATGCCCTTTTCACCAACTAAATGTTTCTGACCAATGATCTCGTCGAGACTTTCTGGTCTTAATCTTGAAGCTAATGGTTCTTTGAGCATAAATTCAATCTAAGTTTATCATAAGTTATAATTAATAGATTATTTTACTTGCATCTAGTATAATTTTAATGAAATGAGGTACTTTTAAATGGATGTAGATTCACTAAAGAAACACGCTAACAGTATTCGTAAAAAAATAGTCCAGATGGTCTTTGATGCCCAGAGCGGACATCCTGGCGGATCGCTTGGAGCAGCTGATATTTTGACTTATCTCTATTTTGAACAGATGAATATCAACGCTGAAAATGTAGATAGCATC
>CALBGK010000088.1 GCA_937893115.1 uncultured Erysipelotrichaceae bacterium
GGTCGTATTGTCGACCACGGAAGTCATCAATATCTATTAGAAAATAATGATATTTATAAAGACTTATATGATTCACAAATGCGAGGTGATAAGTAGATGGCTAGACAAATCGGTGCGAAAAAACCTAATGATTTTAAAAAGACGATGACTAACCTTTTCGTCTATTTAAAAAGACATCGCTTTATCATCCTTTTTGCTGCCATGCTTGTTGCTTTAGGGGCTATTATCAATCTTTATGGCACCTATATGATTAAGCCTATCGTCAATACTTATATCGCAAATGGTGATTACGAAGGTTTAGTAAATGAGGTAGTACGCTTAGCTATCATCTATTTTATTGGGGTGATATCAGTATTATTATCAAGTCAAATGATGATAAGAGTATCCCAAGTCATCATCGCTGAGATTAGATATGACTTATTTAAGAAGATGCAAAGTTTACCTCTCAGTTACTTTGATACGACTAAACATGGTGATATCATGTCAAACTATACCAATGATATGGATACTCTGAGTGAGTGTTTAAATAATAGCTTCTCAATGATAATCAAGACTTGTGTGGAGATGGTAGGAACAATATGCCTACTTCTATATCTCAATCCTTTACTATCACTCATCGTCTTTTTCTTCTATATCATCATGTATCTGTATATACAATATAGCAGTAAACATTCTAAGCATTACTATCATAGTCAACAGACTAATATCGGCAAGATGAATGGCTTTATCAAAGAGAGGATAAATGGCCAAAAAGTTATTAAAGTATTTAATCATGAAAAAGAGAATATAAATGACTTTGATAAGATAAATATTGATTTGAGAAATTCATCGACTAAGGCCCTTAAGTATTCTTTAAGTCAAGTTCCATCAGTCGTATCGATATCTTATATCAACTATGCCTTAGTAGCTGTGCTTGGTGGCCTTATGGTCATCAATAATATGAGTGATGTGGGTTCCTTAGCGGCTTATCTAATCTTTGTAAGACAATCTTCTTTACCGATCAATCAATTCACCGGCCAAAGTAATTTCATCTTAGCAGCATTATCAGGGGCTGAAAGAATCTTTGATACGATGAGTGAGCCTAGTGAGGTAGATGAAGGCCATATCTCTAGTGAATATAAAGATGGAAGCCTAATTTGGAAGGATGGTAGCAAAGAGATAAACTTGAACGGCGATATCGTCTTTAATGATGTCTCTTTCAGCTATAAAGAAAATGAACCAGTCTTAAAAGAATTATCGCTCTATGCTGACAAAGGGCAAAAGATAGCCTTTGTAGGAGCTACCGGAGCTGGTAAGACCACCATCACTAATCTTATCAATAGATTCTATGATGTAAATAAGGGCGCTATCACCTTTGATGGTATTGATATTAAAGATATTAAAAAGAAAGACCTCAGAAAAAATATCAGTATAGTCTTACAAGATACGCATCTTTTCTCAGGAACAATTAAAGATAATATTTGCTATGGCAATATTAAAGCTAGTGATGAAGAAGTCATCGCTGCAGCTAATATAGCTAATGCTGATAGTTTCATTAGAAAGTTGCCTAATGGCTATGATACTTATATCACTTCAGATGGAGCCAATCTCTCTCAAGGCCAAAGACAATTATTAGCCATCGCTAGGGCAGCCACTTCTAAATGTCCTGTATTAATTCTTGATGAAGCTACTTCTAGTATTGATACTAGAACAGAAAAACTAATTGAAAAAGCTTTAGATTCTTTAATGGAAAATAAGACAGTATTCATCATTGCCCATCGTCTATCAACAGTTAGAAATGCTGATGCGATAATGGTTTTAGACCATGGTAAAATCATTGAGCGAGGAAGCCATGAAGAATTATTAAAGAGAAGAGGCACGTACTACGAGTTATATATGGGCATGTTCGAACTGGAATAGTGGTAGGTAATTGATTTCAATAATATATCTTTTGTGCTAACATGGAATTAGATAATTTTTGGGAGGTACATCATGAAGAAGATTATCGTATTATTGTTGTCACTTTTGCTGATGGCAGCTTGCTCAAACGGTACTACTACACCAGAAAGTACTGTCGTTTCTAAGACTTGCTCAATTGAAGAAAGTGGTATGACTCTTTCTATCAAAGCTGAAGCACCAAGTGAAGATGCTAATGCCGAGACAGTAGAAATCGCTATGTTTGCTACTTATGAATCAATGGGTTTAAGTGCTGAAGATTTAGATGATGAAACTAAAGAATTGATGTCTTCAGTAATGGAAAGCTATATCACTAGTAGTTTTGCCGAAAGTTTTGGCAGTGAAGAAAGCATGGAAGTTACTAAGAATGAATTCACTGATGAAGGTTTAAATCTTGTCATCACTATGAATATCAAAGAAACTTTAGGCGATGATGCAGCAGATGCTGACTTATCACTTACCTCTTTTGTAGAAGAGATGGAAGCAAGTGGATTTAGCTGCAAATAATATTTATTAAGCAAGCATTTTAAAGGGTATCGTTTATTCGATACCCTTTTTTCTTTTTCTCAGCGTCAGGTAGGTATTATTTAATTCATCGATCAAACCGCTAGCTGTAAAGTAGTTAGGATCATATTTTTCATTAGCAGAGCATGAATGGACATAACTTGCGCTGACCAGAGCTTTTATATAGTCATCAGTATTTGCGCAAAGTCCAAGGATGATACCACATAAGACATCCCCGCTTCCACCCTTTGCTAGGGCACTATTAGGCCTATTTAAGACATAGGTCTCTTTATTATCTTTAATGATAGTGAAGGAAGACTTAAGCACCACTTTGACATTAGGATATTCCTTTATAAAGGTATCTAGGCATTTAAAAGGATCTTCTTTAATATCTGCAATATTAAAATCAGTAAAATAGGAAAATTCTTTTAGATGAGGAGTTAGGATAGTAGTATTGCTTCTATTTAATAAATGCCTACAATTTTTTAAATTATATAAAGCATCTGCGTCGACAATAACTGTTTTATCACTTTTCAATACTGCTTCCAGAAGTTTTTTACTTGCTTCATTTCTGCCCATGCCATTGCCGATGACGATGATATCGAATTTAGTAATTTCCTCTTTTAGTAAAGAAATAGCTTCATCACTAAAATAGCCATTATAACTTGGCGCCACAATATACATGACTTCATTGATACGCTTAGCTATTTCATCTATTGCCTTGGGAATAAAGAGAGTAATCGTGCCAATACCACTATGAAGAGCTGCCTTAGCAGCTAATTCGATAGCACCAGTCATTCTAATACTTCCACCAATGATCAAAGCCTTTTTATACGTGCCTTTATTAGCTTCATCATCCCTTTGGGGAAGATAAGAAGAAGCTATCTTCGAATCTATCATTATTGCTTTGTCGCTCATTTCTTCTTTGATGCTTTGAGGGAAGTTGATATCAGCTAGAAGATATTGATTATATGCTTCACGACTTGGATATTTAAATAGCGACAGAGGATATGAATCGATAAAGACGGTGAGATCATTATGAATATATTTTTCGGGCAATAAAGGCGAAGTTGCACTGATGCCACTTGGTATATCGATGCCTATGACATAAGCTTTCAGATCATTGATGTAATCAACTAGATAATAATAATCACTTTTTATCTCTCCCTTGATACCGTTGCCAAATAGAGCATCAATTATTAAATCATCCTTATGAACATCCGATAGTTCTATTTCTTCTACATTCAATTTTTCTAGCATCGCATATTCTCTTTGGCCATCTTCAGATAAATGACTTGTGGCTATATGGATAGCGACCCTATAATCTTTAATTTTGAGTATTCTCGTCAGAGCTATGCCATCAGCCCCATTATTGCCTGGGCCAATAATAATCACTATTCTTTGTTTGAAAGATAGTTTATCTTGGATAGCTTGAAAAATGGAGAAAGCAGCATTTTCGATGCTGATAAGCGAAGGTATATGAAATTCTTCACTCACTCTGTGATCGATGATGGCTTTACTTTCACTGTCAAATATAAAATTTTTTATCATAATTTAATGTTACTTCAAGAAAAGATGATTTGTGAATAAAATGAGCATATATAATTACATAATTTATACTTTTGTGCTAATATACTTGG
>CALBGK010000089.1 GCA_937893115.1 uncultured Erysipelotrichaceae bacterium
CGCTTTGATCAATATATTTATCCATATTTCAAGAAGGATATCGATTCTGGCATCATTGATGAAGATAAGGCAGTAGAACTTTTGACTAATTTATGGATCAAGACACTTACTATCAATAAAGTTCGTTCACAATCCCATACCTTCTCATCGGCTGGTTCACCTATGTATCAAAATGTTACTATTGGCGGTCAGACTCCAGATGGTAAGGATGCAGTTAATCGCCTATCTTTCTTAGTCTTAAAATCAGTCGCTCAAACTAGACTTCCTCAACCTAATCTAACTGTTAGATATCATCGTGGCTTGAGTAAAGAATTTATGGATGAAGCGATTGAAGTTATGCGCTTAGGCACAGGTATGCCAGCTTTCAACAATGATGAAATCATCATTCCATCTTTCATCAAACTTGGTGTTAAGAAAGAAGATGCTTATAATTATTCTGCTATTGGTTGTGTTGAGACAGCTGTTCCTGGTAAGTGGGGATATCGTTGCACAGGTATGTCCTATATGAATTTCCCGCGTATCTTACTCATCGCTATGAATGATGGCATTGACCAAACTAGTGGTAAACGTTTTGTGAAACCATGTGGTCATTTTGAAGATATGCATTCATATGAAGATTTAAAAAAAGCTCTAGACCAAGTGATGCGCGAGCTTACAAGATATAGCGTAATTACCGAAAATGCGATTGACCTCGCTGGAGAAAAGGAAATACCAGATATCTTGTGTTCGACCTTGACTCAAGATTGTATTGGAAGAGGCAAGACGATAAAAGAGGGTGGAGCTATCTATGACTTCATCTCTGGTCTACAAGTTGGTATTGCCAATATGGCCGATTCCTTAGAAGCTATTAAGAAATTAGTCTTTGAAGAAAAGAAGATTACTAATGAAGAACTAATGGAAGCTTTAAAAAATAATTTTGAAGGCGAAAAGGGAGAGCGTATTCAAAAGATGCTCATCGAAGATGTGCCTAAGTACGGCAATGACAATGATGAAGTCGATAATTTAGTGGTGGATATCTATAATGTCTATATCGATGAGATGAAAAAATATCCTAATACTAGGTATAATCGTGGTCCTATCGGTGGTATACGCTATGCTGGAACTAGCTCGATATCTGCTAATGTCGGTCAAGGTTTTGGTACCATGGCTACACCGGATGGACGTAAGGCCAGGGAACCTTTGGCTGAGGGTTGTTCACCTGCTCATGCCATGGATAAAAATGGTCCGACTGCCGTCTTTAAGAGCGTTTCTAAATTGCCTACCGGCGAGATTACAGGTGGTGTATTGTTGAACCAAAAAGTAACGCCACAATTATTGGAAACTAAAGAAAATAGAGATAAATTAGAGATGCTTATCAGGACATTCTTTAATCGTTTATATGGTTATCATGTCCAATATAATGTCGTATCTAAAGAAACTCTCTTAGATGCGCAAGCTCATCCTGAAAATTATAAAGACCTGATTGTCCGGGTAGCTGGTTATAGTGCTTTCTTCGATGTACTATCTAAGGCTACTCAAGATGATATTATTGGTCGTACAGAACAGACTTTATAAGGTGGAATTATGGAATTAATTATTGATACTATCGATTTAGAGGAAGTAAAAGAACTCATTGATTATTTACCAATTGTAGGTGTTACCAGCAATCCTTCTATCGTTAAAAGGACGCATCCTGAGCGTTTCTTTGAGCATATGGTGAAGCTGAAAAAGCTCATCGATGGAAGACAACTCCATGTCCAAGTGATAAGCAAGAATGCTGAAGGCATGGTCGAAGAAGCTAAAAAAATCTTAGATGTCTTAGGTAGTGATACCTATATAAAGATTCCGGCTAGTTATGAAGGCATTAAAGCTATGGGAATCTTAAATAAGAAGGGTGTCAACATCACTGCTACTGCTATCTATGACTTGATGCAATCATATATATCTTTGCAAGCAGGTGCAAAATATATCGCTCCTTATGTCAATCGCATCAGCAATCTAGATGGTGATCCCTTTGAATTAATCGCTTCTTTGTCAGCCAAGATTAAAGAAGACCACTATGATTGTAAGATAGTGGCAGCCAGCTTCAAAAATGCACGCCAAGTGAAAGAAGCTTATCGTTATGGTGCACAAGCGGCTACTGTTACCTACGATGTCATCAAGACGATATTTAAAAATCCAAATATTGAAAAAGCTGTCGATGATTTTAATGCCGACTGGTATTCGATGTATGGTGAAAATGTAGGAATATTAGATATAAAGGATTAAAGATGAAACTCTTAGTTATTGATATAGGTGGTACATTTATTAAATATGCCATAATGGATGAGAATAAGAATATTGTAAAGCGAGGTAAGGTAGCTACGCCACAAGATAGTCGCGAAGCTTTGATTGATGTCTTAGCGAATCTCTATTTTTCTCATGCCTATGTTGATGGCATTTCTATATGTATGCCAGGTATCATCGATGCTGATAGAGGATATTGTCATATGGGTGGAGCTTTGCGTTACAATGATGGTTTTGCTATTAAAGATGCCTTATATGAAAGATGTCATATGCCTATCCATATTGAAAATGATGCCAAGTGCGCAGCCTATGCCGAAGCTAAAAATGGTGCCTT
>CALBGK010000090.1 GCA_937893115.1 uncultured Erysipelotrichaceae bacterium
CCCAGGTGGTTCATCTATACATACCTTTAGGATTCCTGCTCATGGCAGGTTTTCGACACCAGCATGTAACGCGAATGAGAACCGTAAATAATATGTAGGAATTTTAATGAAACCATCAGGCACCTTGATTATAATATATTAAATATTAAATAAATAGTCTTGACATTATAAGAATCTTTATTTTGCGAAAGGTTGCATGATTTCGCGATAAATATTCTCTAATTCTTGAATCGATTCCTCACTAGGATTGCCCTCTTGCCATGAATTTACAACTGAGATATGGCCACTTTGAGGAACACCGTTGATGATGCTGAAGACATGTGGCGTATAGATAGTCTTGTCACCAGATTCATTAGTTCTAAGGATATCGCTTAAACTTTCAACAACATTATCATAAGTGGCATCTCTTAAAGGATATTGTTCACTTGTACAATTTAAATAGTAGACAGTGACATCCAATTCTTGAGCTACCTCATTGATATATCTAGCGACTTCTTGGCAAACATGGCAACCAGTATACCCCATAAAGACAATAGCTGATCCACCTTCGTCGATAACCTTTAATAATTCATCAGGAGTGATGCCGACAAAGTTATGGCCAGTTGAACTGACACCATTATAACCACTCATATCTACGGCATAGCCTTCGATATCAACGTAATTTAATTCTTGATTTTGATTGCCAACCTGCAAACATTACTGCAGCTGCAAGTGCTGTTAAAAATATTTTTTTCATTTTATAGCCTCCACTTTTAATAAGTCAAAATTGTATTCCGTAGCTTTTCTTGATGCCAAGCCATCATTTAAGACTGTCGCAATAGCAGCCGCATTGGCATATTTAAAGGCTTCTAATGAATTAGCTCCCTTTTGAATGGCATATAGATAACCAGCTACCATACTATCAGACATTCCGGTAGTATTAACTGATTCGCTCTCGGAATGCAAGCATCTAAAGAAACCTTCATCACATCTGAACAAAGAACCTCGGTCAACAATAGGCATAATAACATTTTTTGCGCCATTTTCATAGATTTTTTCTATAGCTGCCATAGAATCTTCTCCATTAGTCAATCTTTTAGCATCTTCTTCATTAATACGCAAAAGATATGGACTAGCATCTAGGCATGAGTTGATGAAATTGATATCTGTATCCAAGACAATCTTTACTTCATTATGTTTAAGCTCATGAATCAAATCTATCATTGGTGCAGCGATTTCTTGTTGGACATTTCCACTCAAAACAAAGATATCGCCAGGATAGATACGATATAAGCGCTTTTTAAAGCGATCAAATTCTTCATCACTAATATGTGGTCCCTTAGCATTGATATCGATAGATTCACCAGCGAAAATCTTTAAATTAATGCGTGTATTATCTTTAATACTGGTAAATAAAGGTTCGATATAGCTACATTTCTTAATAAAAGACAAATAGTAATCCTTAGTAAAACCACCTAAAAAACCTAGAGCGACATTAGGTATCATCAAATTATTTAATACGATAGAAACATTAACTCCTTTGCCTCCGGCATCAAAATCTTCTTTAACTGCCCTATTGATGACACCGCCCTGAATATGGGAATCAAAAGTCAAATAATAATCCAAAGAAGGATTAACCGTACAAGTGTATATCATAAATACATTTTATACTATTTAGATTTTTAATAAAAGTTTTTTGTATAATCCTATCTTTGACAGTTGA
>CALBGK010000091.1 GCA_937893115.1 uncultured Erysipelotrichaceae bacterium
ATCGCTATGCCTTTTGCCGATTCTATCATTGAAGGTGAGGTAATATATAAAGCTAATAATGAAGTTTTAGCCAAGGGTATAAGTATAGATGATATCATTAACTCTCCATTAGAGGTGCGTTTATGTATAAAAGCTAAACTAATCTTTAAGGCTTACGCTAATACTATCTATGCTTATGATTCAGCTAAATTTATTAGTCTTATGCATAAATTAGATATTCAAGCTTTAATGGTCAACGATTTACCTTATGAAGAAAATGCTGAATTTATTGACGAATTAAATAAATATGATATCGAATTAATCAATACGATAGCTACACTAGATGAAGAGAGAAAAAAGATGATAATAGATGCAGCTCGCCATTATATTTATTATCTTCCATCTAGTGAGAAGATTAAAGATGAAATAGAAGACATCAAAAGACGAAAAGATTTGACTATATTGATGAGTGAGAGCGAACTTGCTTATCAATATGCTGATAGAATCTTGGCATCTAAAGATATGTTAACTATGATTCAAAAAGATAGAATTGATGACTATTTTAAAGAATTTTAATATGGATTATTATGAAAAATTATTAGCTAATAAAAATAAGGGAAGAAGTTTGCTCTTTAGATGTGATGATTTATTCTTAGTTCAATTAAATGA
Source organism: uncultured Erysipelotrichaceae bacterium (assembly GCA_937893115.1). Lineage (GTDB taxonomy): Bacteria > Bacillota_I > Bacilli_A > Erysipelotrichales > Erysipelotrichaceae > CALUZH01. The sequence goes on from CALBGK010000091.1 coordinate 649, forward strand.
ATTAATTCTTGAACAAGACCGCCAGACCATCATCTTGTGGGCCTTTGACATCAGTGAAAAGACTATGTATTATCTAACGGATAAATATTTAGATGATAGGCCTAAAATAGCTTATGAAACTGTTAAACTATGGTCTAAAGGCGAAGTCAAGATGATGGAGGCTAAAAGAGCTATCCTAGACTTGCACGCGATGGCTAAAGAAGTCGAAGAAAAACATGATGAACTACTCATCCATGCCCTAGGACAAGCTCTGTCTTGTGTCCATACACCTAAACATGCCATGGGTTATCCAATATATGCCTTAAGTGCAGTGGTATATCATGGGGCTAGTTTAGAAGAACTAGAATATATGAAGAATAGATATATAAATAAGCTATTGTATTATAAAGATATAGATAAAACTAAGATTACTAAATGGGCGAGCTTTATTTCAAAATATTAAGGAAAGGCTTAAAGATGAAAGTAATTAAAGATACGAGATTTTCTGAAGAAAGAGCTCTTTATGGCACTAATGGTATTAAATTAATAAATTGTTCCTTCGATGGCGAAGAGGATGGTGAAAGTGCTTTAAAAGAGGCTAGTGATATTGATGTGGAGAATTGTTTCTGTAACTTGCGTTATCCATTTTGGCATGATGATAATTTAAAGATAAGCGATACGACGATGACTGATAAGTGTAGGGCAGCACTTTGGTATTCTAATGATATAGAAATT
>CALBGK010000092.1 GCA_937893115.1 uncultured Erysipelotrichaceae bacterium
ACTTTAATTTTCTTATAACGCTCTTTCAATAGATAGATGATGACGAAAACCCATACAACAACCAAAGTAACAATAAGAGCTATCGATTCCATCGGCAGAGGTCCTAGGTCTTCTTTGCTTCCCTCATTACTTCCGACTTGGTCTAAGTGATAGAGCGAAGATACATCATCAAACAGTTCATCGATATAAGCTTCATCAACTGTCTCTCTTCGGCGCACAGATTTAGCGACATTTTCAATGAGTTGGCCAGCTGCGTCTCTCAAAGATGCCGAACCATTAAAGACCGGTGTAACAAAAGTATCGTTGACATGGTCTAAAAGAATCTTCGAAGCATCAATCTTGATTTGATAATGTTCATCATTATCACTGCCGGCTAAGTTTAGATAAGTTTGATATTCTTCACTTTCTTGGGCTTTAGAAGTAACTGGCACATATCCTTCGGTTTCACTATATGCTATCTGTACCTCATTAGTTAATAGATATTGCATAAATAGCCAAGAAGCTAAGACTTCACCCTTATCTTCTTTATTAAAGATGCATAATGATGGACCTTGCGATATCATCGTATAACTGTCTTCATCAAATTGAGGAACCTCTTTGACAACAGTCTCGAATTCAACCAGTTTGTCTTCACTGATGTCTAGAAGCGGGGCATCTGTACCCATCCAAGTAGCACCAGCCGTCGAATCGACGGCGAAGATACACTGGCCAGCATTTAAGAAATTAGCAGGATAGCTAGAAATCTTAAAGGTCGAGAATAAGCCTTCTTCGACATAGCCAGCTAGTTCTAGTAATAATTCTCTTGTCGTATCGTTGAAAAGATATATCTCACCACTTTCAGAGGCATATGGTTCTTCTAGTTGATATAACATCTGTATCATCATATTGTCGGTTGACTTATAAATGAAAGGTATCATGATATTTTGACCATTGACGAGATAATTACCATTTTCATCTTGTTGCATAGCCGCTCTTGACACTTCCCAAATAAAGTCCCAAGTCAAGACTTCCGGTATTTCAAAGCCTAGCTTTTCGACATAGGTCTTGTTGATGTAACAAGCTTCAGTTGAACGCATAAATGGCAGAGCATAAGTGATGCCATTTATTTTGCCCTCTTCTAGAAATTTAGGGATGATTTCTTCTTCACCGACCCCATCAAACTTAAGTTCTGTGCCCCCTAAACCATATTTTTCATCTTTCATCAATCCTTCAAGAGGTACGACAATATCTTCACCCGTCAAGTAAGTGGCGATGTGGTCAGGATAGGTAATACAGATATTAGGTGTGGTACCGGTTTGAATATTCGTGATGACATCATTGTAAATACGGCCATAGTCTGTATAAAGACGTAAGTTGATATGGATATTAGGATATAATTTTTCAAAATCCTCTATCGCTTTTTCATAGATGGCCACCTGTGTCTTATTGGTATCATTTTTAGCCCAGAAAGTTATTTCATATTCTTCATTTTCATCAAAGCTATCAGGAACGATAAAACTATCAATAGTTTGCGAACCATGACAACCAACTAAAGTAAATAGTAATAGTATTACCGCAAATATCTTTCTCATCCCTTGATTCCTCCCTTAGATACTCCTTGCATAATCTTCTTTCTAAAAATCAAGAATAAAAGGATTAATGGCACCGATATCATTACAACTGCCGCCATCATAGCCGGAATATTCTCACGTCCAAAACCGCTTTCACGAATAGCTTGTATACCATTAGATACTAAGAAGTAGTTTTGATCATCCGTTATGAGTCTTGGCCAGATATATGAGTTCCAACATTCAATTATCTTTAAGATAGTGATGGTTATAATAGTCGGTTTACAGATGGGTATCATAACCTTAAAGAGATATTTGAGGTCACTGGTACCATCAACTTTAGCGGCATAATATAATTCATCAGGAACTTGAGAGAAGTTCTCTTTTAACAGATAGATGTAAAATATCGAAGTAACCGATGGCAAAATTAAACCCATGAAGGTATTACGCATATTTAAATTAGTTATCGTTACAAAGTTTGTGATGACTACTAATTCATTAGGTATCATCATGAGGGATAAAAATAAGGTAAAGACAATATTTTTACCCTTAAATTGCAATCTTGCAAAGGCATAGGCTGCTAGTATTGTCACCACCAGCATGAGCCCTGTCGTTATTAGTGTAAAGATTAAAGTATTTAAAAAGTATTGAGCCAAAGGAACTTCATTCAAGGCATAGGAATAATTTTCCAAAGTTGGCGATAAGGTGAAGAATTGAGGAATGTATTCACTATTATAAGCACTGTAAGACTTTAATGAGGTGAGTATCATCCAATAG
>CALBGK010000093.1 GCA_937893115.1 uncultured Erysipelotrichaceae bacterium
CAAGACCTTTCTTCTTAGATGTATCATCTAGTTCATCAATAGAATAATCAAGAGGGATATTCTTGATGATGCCATTGGCATGAGCTGCACCGATAATGGCTACAATTTTATTACCAGGGGCATTTTTTATCTTATGTGCTAAGTATTTATCTCTTTCATCAACTAGGACCTCTTTAACAATGGGGAAGTCTTTACCTATCTCATTTAAAGCCGCTTCTAGAGCATCGCTTTTTTTAAGTTGTTCGAGGTCTTCTTCAGTAATATCTTCATCTTCGAAGATAGATAAGATAATTGCGTAGATTAATTTAGCCTTTTCAAAAAAACCGAGTTTGTTCCAGATTCTGGTGAAGGTATTTTTAATTGACCTATCAGCCAAAACGAGATTTAAATCATTTTCTTTAGCTAGATTGATACCTGCAATCATCTCTTGGCCTGAAGTGTTGTCCATCTTTTTAGCCATTCTTTTTTGGAAGGAAGCTAAGATGATATTGACCATCAAAAAGCCAACCTTTTTATCTTTTATTACCTGGGTGATATCTCTATTGCGCCATGTATCACTATGGATGATGGAGTCATAGCGATCGGGATCTAATTCGACACAGATGCTGTCAGGCTTAATTTCTTCTACTGTTCTTTTGACATCTTCGACACTATTTTTGGAGATGTGGGCCGTTTTTACTAAAGTTATATCTTTATCTTGATATTTAATATTTATGATATTTTCGTTCATAGTACCATTCTATAAAAAAATAAAATCATTTTCTAGCATATTCATTCATCCATCGCGGTGTGTTATAATTTAAAGACGTAAGAAGGAGGATTCATGCATGCCTGATTATAATATTAATCTAACCATACAAAGCATCTGGACCATTTCACGAATCTTCTTTGATATTGCGATTATGTGGTTCGTCTTATATTATGCAATTAAATTTGTACGGAATAATGCCAGAACCATTCAGATATTTAAGGGTATCATCGTCGTATTACTAGTAAATGGTATAGCTAAGTTTCTTGGTTTCACAACGATATCATATTTTACTGATATGTTTATCAACTGGGGATTTTTGGCTATTATTGTCATATTTCAACCAGAGATTAGAGGATTACTTGAAAGGCTAGGAAAATCTAATGCCTTTTCAAGCATTTCTACGCTTCTATCAAATGAAAAAGAGAAATTGGCTCTTGAAGTATATGAGGCTGTAATTGCCTTGTCTAAGGCTCGTGTCGGTGCACTAATATCTATCGAACAATCACAATCGATGCAAGATTATGTGCGTACAGGTATTAGCATCAATGCCTCAGTTACCAAAGAATTATTGTGTTCGATATTCATGACAACTACTCCTCTACATGATGGAGCTGTCATCATTCAGGGTGATAAGATTTCCTGTGCCAGCGCTTATTTCCCACCAACTAATGCCAATTTATCATCGCGTTTTGGCGCAAGACATCGCGCCGCTTTAGGTATAGCTGAAGTATGTGATGCCCTCACTATTGTCGTATCGGAAGAGACTAGTGCTATTTCGATTGCTGAAAAGGGCAAGATATTCTCAGTAGATGAAAATCAATTAAAAGACTACTTGCGTCGTGTAATCTGTAATGATGAAATAGAAATTCAAAAGAATACTAAACAGCGTCGCAGCTTGACTATCGTCGATGAGCCAGAGATTGTGGTACAAAAGGGCGAAGTTAAGCAAGGAGGCTTCTTTGCGAATTTGTTCCAAGCTAGAAATCGTTTTAGACAGGATGAAAATGAGGAAGAAAATGAAGATTCTAATAGTGAAGAATTGAATATGAAACTTCCTATCAATAATCGTATCAAGTATGAACAAACTCATCCTGAAGAGTTTGAACAAGCTAAAGATGTGGCAGAAGAAAGCCACGATGATGAAGTGGTACCTGAAGTCATCGATATTAAAGTCAAGGGCGATGAGGGCTTTAATCAAGAAGATGATGATATAGATAATGAGGAAGGAGTATGAACAAATGAAAGAAAATAAACATATTCAAGATCCTTCAGAAAAAGTCGAATTAGCCAAAAAGATAGCTAATCAGAGCAAGAAAGTTACTAATGCCTATACGAGCTTTGAAGAGACGATATTTAGAATATTTCGTTTCATCTCTTCTTTGATTGATAGATTATTCTTTTCAAGAAAATACTTGATCGTCGTATCTTTGGTATTAGCGATATTATTATATCTATCCGTTAATATATCTGACAGTAATGGTTTTAATACTCCGCTGCTCAGTGCTAAGACCATCTCTGGCTTAACTGTCAATGCCAGATATAATTCTGAATCATTTGAAATCAGTGGTCTGCCTACAACATGTGAAGTTGTTTTGACTGGCGATGCTGCCAATGTCAACAATGCTGCTTCTAGAAGTGGTTATTGTTTAGCTAATCTAGAAGGTTATACCGAAGGTACTCATTCGATTAAATTAGAAGCTTATGGCTATGGCGATAATGTCACTGCGACCGTGACACCAACCGAAGCTGTAGTTACATTAAAACGTAAGACGACTAGGCAATTTACTCTAGGTTATGAATATATCAACCAGAATTCTCTAGATTCGCGTTATACCTTAGGCACACCAGTGTTTGCTGATGGTAATGTCGTAAATATTCGTGCTTCTGAAGATACACTAAATTCTATTGCCTTTGTAAAGGCCTTGATCGATGTATCTAATCAAAGCTCAGACTTCAAAGTAGAAGCGCCACTAGTTGCCTATGACGAACAGGGACAAGTCGTCAATGCTGAGATAGTGCCAAGTACCGTCACGGCTAGTGTGACAGTATCTTCACCACATAAGACTGTACCTATCGTCTTAAATGTGACAGGCGAGATGGAAGAGGGGCTAGCGATAGATTCAGTACAGATGGACCATCAGACAACAACCATCTATGCACCTGAATCTGTCTTAGCAGGTATCACTAGCGTTGAAGTTACGCTTGATGCATCCACACTGACAAGAAATTCTGAGATTGTCGTGCCTATTACACTGCCAAATGGTGTCAATAGTTCAGATGTTACAAGAGTGAATCTGACCGTGACCGTGAGCCCAGAAGAAAGTAAGGTATTAGAGAATGTACCAATTATCTATCGCAACAACAATCAAGGTTATGGTGCTCAAGATGCAAGTCTCACCTCAGTCAATGTAACTGTCAGCGGTAGTGCCAACAACATTGCCAATGTGACAGCTAATGATATCGTCGTCTTCTTTGATGTGGCTGGCTTAGAGCCTGGTACATATGACTTACCTCTACAGATTGAACAAAATACGAGCAACTTTATCACTTGCTCATTAGATAATATGACTGTGACTATTACTTTAGTCGAACAATAGGAGTTTTATGGGAAAATATTTTGGAACTGATGGCATTCGTGGTAATGCCAATGAAAATTTAACTGTCGAGATGGCTTTTAAGGTTGGCCGCTTCATTGGCAATTACTTTTCTGACAAGCGCAAAGCTAAAATTGTCATTGGTAAAGATACTCGTCTTTCTAGCAGCATGTTTGAAAGTGCACTAGCTAGTGCGATCAGTGCTAGTGGTGGTGATGTCTATCTTTTAGGATACACAAGTACGCCATGTCTTGCTTATTTGACTATGAGTGAAGATTTTGATTGTGGTGTGATGATTTCTGCCAGCCATAATCCATATCATGATAATGGCATTAAATTATTTTCTAAGACCGGTCTTAAAATAGATGAAGAATTAGAATCCAAGATAGAAGCATATCTCGATAATACAGTTGGTATCGAATATAAAAAAGATGCACAAATAGGTAATATCTATCCATATAGTGAAGGAATAGCTAATTATCAAAAGTGGCTATACTCCTTATTTGATATGGATTTAAAGGGCATGAAGGTCTTATTAGATTTAGCTAATGGATCAAATTGTTATACAGCTGTTAAAGTTTTGGAACACTTTAATGCAGAGGTGACAGCCATCAATGATAGTCCTAATGGTATTAATATCAATACTAATTGTGGTTCCACTCATTTAGAGATGCTCATTGAAAAGATGAAAGAGGGAGACTATGATATCGGTTTTGCTTTTGATGGTGATGCAGACCGCGTATTATGTGTCGATCACTATGGCCAAGTAATTGATGGCGATAAGATTATGTATACTATTGCCTGTCACTTAAAAGATAAGGGTCAATTAAATGATGATGCCATGGTCACTACTGTCATGTCTAATATCGGCCTATTTAAAGCTTTAAAGGCTAAGGGTATTAAATCTATTATCACCTCAGTTGGTGATAAGAATGTCGTTGATGCCATGGTTAAAAATGATTATGTCGTCGGTGGTGAACAGTCTGGACATATCATCAACAAGTATCATTCACTCTTTGGTGATGGATTAAAGACCGCATTAAATATTCTGGAAATCATCAGCGAAACTAATAAGAATATCGATGAATTAACCGAAGATTTAAAGGTATATCCACAACTATTAGTCAATGAGCGAGTTAAAGATAAGACTCTTGTCCTAAATGATGAAGAGATCAAAGCTAAAATAGATGGTATTAGCGCAAAACTAGGAGATAATGGCCGCATCTTGGTAAGACCTAGTGGAACTGAGCCACTAATCAGAGTCATGGTTGAGGCTAGCGATGAAAAGGCTTGCCATGATTTGGTGTATGAAGTTATCGATCTCATTAAATCTAAGGGTTATAGTGTTAATTAGGATGACTAAAAGTCATCCTTTTTGTTAAAATTAACATAGGTGATGGAGATGAAGAAAGTTATTAATGTAGTTGAAGATGAAAAAGATTTAAATGAATTAGTCAAGAGATATTTAGAGAAAGAGGGATATATTGTTAACTCTTATCTAACTTTTGATGAGGCCTATTCCAATCTAGATAATTATTGTGACTTATGGATATTAGATATCATGTTGGATGATAAGAGTGGCTTTGATTTAATTGAAGAGATTAAAGCTCGCAATAAAAATATGCCTGTTGTCTTTATGAGCGCCCGTGATAAAGAATTTGATCGCATCATTGGTCTAGAAAAAGGCAGTGATGACTACATTACTAAACCATTCTCACCAAAGGAATTAGTATTGCGTGTCAATAATATAATTAAAAGAGTTTATAAAGATAATGATAAGATTAGTATCAATGGCTATGAAATAGATGAAAATCAAAGAACGGTTACTTGTGGTGACCAATCGATTGAATTGACGACCAAAGAATTTGATTTATTGATGTTATTTGTTAAAAATAGAGGTCAGGCCTTCTTGCGTGAGCAGATACTTGAGAGAGTATGGGAAGAAAACTTCTATGGTTCTGATCGTGTAGTTGATGATACGATGCGCCGCTTAAGAAAGAAGATGCCTAATATCAACATTGTCACCATGTATGGATTTGGCTATCGCTTAGTATAATGAAGAGGATACGCATATGGCTTAAGGGTCTCAACCTTCTCCAACAATTTTTAACTGTTGGCTTTAG
>CALBGK010000094.1 GCA_937893115.1 uncultured Erysipelotrichaceae bacterium
ATCCCTGAATATGAATTGGGTAAAGCATTAGGAGATGTAACTGGACAATATATCAAAGAGACATGGGGCGATGAACCAGTTGATGTATTAGTACTTGACTATCCAGAAATTGAATCAATCATTGCCAGAGGTAATGGTATTCGTGAAGGTATCTTAGAATATGCTCCAAATGCTAATATTGTACAGAGCATTTCTGCAAACACTCCAGAAAAAGGAGCTGCTGCAATGGAAACAGCACTTCAACAATTCCCTGATATCAAAGTAGTAGCAGGTGTTAATGACTCTGGCGTATTAGGTGCATACGAAGTTGTGGTAGCAGCTGGAAAAGCTACAGACGATTTCTATATGGGTGGTATGGATGCTACTGATCAGGCACTAGAATTGATCAAACAAGGAACAGCTTACAAGGCAACCATCGATATCAACCCTAAGGGTACAGGAAAGATCATTGTCGATACAGTGCTTAAAGTATTGGAAGAAGGACCATTATCTGAAGAAGTTGTCATTGATCTTAATGCTGTAACAAGAGAAAACGTTGACGAATTTTTAAGCGAATAATAAACTTTTGGAGGTCTGATGGATAAGTCTTTAAAAGAGGTAATTCTTAGTTTAAAAGGAATAACTAAAGAATATTATGGAGTACCTGCTTTGAAAAACGTAACATTTGACATCTATAAGGGCGAAATTCATGGTTTAATAGGTGAAAATGGCGCTGGTAAATCAACTCTCATCAAGTCGATTGCTGGCGCCATCGAACTTACGAGTGGATCAATGGAATTTGACCATAAGGAATTAAAACCTAAGAATCCAATAGATGCAATTGAATGCGGAATCGGAGTGGTATATCAAGAGTTTAATTTATTTCCAAATCTCAGCGTCTATGAGAATATCTTTTTTGGCATCGAAATAAAAGAAAACGGTCTTTTAAAACGCAATAAGATGATAGAGTTGTCAAAAAAATTAATCAATGAATTAGGTTTTAATTTTGATGTGAGGACAAAAGTAAAATATCTGTCAACTGCATACCAACAAATTACAGAGATAGCTAAATGTATCAATAGAAATGTCAAATTGATCATCATGGATGAACCTAGTGCACCGTTAACCGACAACGAAGTTGACGATATGTTCAAAGTTGTCAGAAAACTAAATGATAAAGGAATAACAATCATTTATATATCGCATAAATTGAATGAGATATTGTCGTTGACAGATAGGATAAGCGTTCTTCGCGATGGCAAATATATCGAGACCCTGAATACCAAAGAAGCGGATGAGAAACTATTGATAAAACTGATGGTAGGAAGAGACCTGAATGATATATATCCTGAGAAACTTATCAAAGATGAAGAAATAATATTAAAATGTCTCAACATTTCTGGCGGTAAGGTTAAAAACGCTAGCTTTGAGCTTAAAAAAGGTGAGGTGCTAGGGTTTGGAGGCTTGGTCGGAGCTGGTAGAACAGAACTCATGCGCTTATTATTTGGAGCAGACAGCAAAACTGAAGGTCAGATCTTTATCAATAATAAAGAAGTAAAGATAAATTCACCTAAAGATGCAATAGATAATGGCATAGGTTTGATACCAGAGGATCGTAAAACGCAAGGATTAATTTTAAATAAAAGCATATATTTTAATTGTTTGCTCCCGTCTATAAAGAGATATACGAGTAAAGGTCTCAATATGGTCGATTTTAAAAAATCGAAAAAGGATATTGGTGACCTTTATAAACAATTAGATATCAAAGCTAGGGGCCAGGAACATATAGTGTTGAATCTTTCTGGAGGTAATCAACAGAAGGTGGTCGTAGAAAAATGGCTTTTAAAAAACAGTGATATTTTGATCTTGGATGAACCTACAAGAGGAATCGATATAGGTGCTAAACAAGAAATCTATCAATTGATTAAAAAGCTTGCTGAAGAAGGGAAATCAATCATTGTTATTTCTTCGGAAATGCCTGAATTGATTGGTGTATCTCATCGTGTACTGGTTATGCGTGAAGGTGAGATAAAAGGAGAACTTGCAGGAGAAAACATAAATCAGGAAGCAATCATGGAACTGGCTTCTTAAGAAGGGTAATGTATGAAAATGAATTTAAAACAGATATTTGAGAGATATGCAATATACTTTGTACTGGTCTTTCTAATAATATTATTTGCGATTTTAAGTCCTGTTTTTTTAACACCTACTAATCTGATCAATATCTTGAGACAGACGTCAGTTATTGGTATAGTCGCTGTAGGAATGACTTTTGTCATATTGACAGGGGGAATCGATCTATCTATTGCCGGAGTAATAGCTTGTACTGGGGTTATCACGGCAAAATTGATGCTTATGGGTGTTCATCCGGTACTGGCTTGTATGGCATCTTTATTATTTGCTGTCGTGGTTGGTATCGTAAATGCATTTTTTGCCCATGAATTTAAACTTAATCCGATGATCGTAACATTGGCTACTTTACAGATATTGAATGGTATTGCTTATATCTTGACCGGAGGAATCCCGGTGTATGGTTTTACAGAAAGTTTTAAATTTGTGGGACAAGGATATATCGGTATTATTCCTGTACCTGTCCTAATTATGTTGGTACTATTCTTGATAGGCCACTTCATTTTGAAGTATACTTCATTCGGACAAACGGTATATGGTATTGGCGGAAACGAAGAAGCAGTCAGATTGACCGGCATCGACATTCGCTTGAATAAATATAAAGTATATGTTCTATGTAGTGTATTGGCAGCTATTGCAGGAATAGTATTGTTATCAAGAGTTAATAATGCGCAACCTAATGCTGGTGACGGATATGAAATGGATGTCATAACAGGCGTAGTATTAGGTGGTGTGAGCATGTCAGGCGGTGAGGGCAAAATATCTGGAGTATTTGCTGGTATTTTGGTAATGGCCGTTCTTGGAAATGGCATGTTATTGATGAATATCAGTGAATATTATCAATGGGTCGTAAAGGGCCTGGTCATGCTTGCGGCAATATCATATGATCGCATATTAAAGAAAGGAAGAATTTAAAATATGGGAATACTGAAAAGAGGATTGATCGTTTCTTGTCAGGCCACTGTTGAAGAGCCTATGCACGGTTCCGATATCATGGCCAGGATGGCAATTGCGGCCAAATGGGGAGGAGCAGTTGCGGTAAGAGTTAATACTTATAGTGATCTACTGGCTGTTAGAAAAGCTGTTGATATTCCTATTCTGGGTTTGATCAAACAGCAATATGAGGGATATTATCCATATATCACGCCTACGATGAAAGAAGTTGATCTAGTTGTTGATTCGGGAGCTGAAATTGTATGCGTAGACGCTACTTCATATCCAAGACCTGATGGCAATGATCTAAAAACTTTTATATCGATGATTAGGGAAAAACACCCTGATGTTGAAATCTTAGCAGATGTATCAACGGCAGAAGAGGGTATTTATGCTGCATCACTGGGTGTTGATTATGTTGCTACCACTCTTTCTGGCTATACACCAGATACCATCGACAAAAACGCCAGTGTCATCCAGGAATTCAGAGAGCCGGATTTTGCAATCATTGAAAAATTGGTTGAGAGCATCGACACACCAATAGTTGCAGAAGGAAAATTCTGGGACGCTGAAAATGCTATCAAAGCACTTAAATTGGGCGCATATGCTGTAACTATCGGAGCCGGTATAACACGTCCTCAGATCATCACTAAAAAAATAGTTGATGAGATCAATAACAATGTTGATTTATGAGCAAAGTTGTAGCAATCGATATTGGCGGTACTAAGACCCTTGGAGCGCTTATTGACGAAAAGGCAAATAAATTAAAGGAAATCAGAGTAGATACTAATCCTCATCTTGGGCCAGAAAATTTGATACATTCACTTTATAAGACCATCGATAGATTGATTGAAGGTGAAGAAGTCAGATGTATTGGCATCGGTAGTGCTGGTCGTATAAATATAAATGATGGAACAGTATTTTTTGCCAGTGATAATATACCGGGATGGACAAATACTCCCATCAAAAAAATCATCGAAGATAAGTTCGGTATCGAAACGGTAGTAGAAAATGATTGCAGGGTTACCGGTCTGGGCGAAGAATGGATGGGATCTTTAAAGGGCGTATCATCGTATGTTTGCCTGGCACTTGGAACTGGTGTAGGAGCAGCTGTCAAGATTGAGGGCAATATGCTTCACGGAGTTCATCATAGTGCCGGAGAATTAGGACATATGATAATACATCCCCATGGCAGAAGCTGTAACTGTGGATTAAATGGTTGCCTTGAACAATACTGTTCAGGAACTGCACTGGTCAAAATATATAATGAGAGAAGCAAATTAAAGATATCAAGTGGTTATCAATTTTTTGACCTAGTCAAAATTTCTGATGAAACAGCTGTCCAGGTTTTAAATGAATTTGTTGATAATTTAGCGATCACAATAATATCTTTATATAATATTTATGATCCAAAGCTTGTAGTAATAGGCGGAGGGTTGATCGATACCAAAAAATATTGGTGGGTTGATCTGAATGAAAAGATTCAAAATTCACCTATCAATAATTTATTCAAGCCAGAAATTGCCCCAGCTACTTTAGGCAGTAAGGCTGCCATCTACGGCGCTGCTTATCTGGCATTAAAAAGAATAGGTGAAGCATGACGCTTCACCTTTCTTATAATTTGTATCTATTTCTTTTTTCAATAAATATATCAACAGCCTTATTATATTCTGCATGAAGTTTTTTAATCGATTCTTCATTGGCTTCATCAATAGCTTTTCTAAGTTGCTTACGTTTTAGTTCCAAGGTCTTTTTAGCTAATTGTATATCTTTTACCAGCTGTTGAGGACGTACTTTAAAATTAGGGTAGGCTTCTTTGATACGTCTTAATAAGTAACCTTTATCTTTGAGGATATTCAAAACGGCCTTAGATATTTCTTCGGTGTTGTCTGAGTTAGCGTTATCGATAGATTTTTTGACATCAGCTAGGACAAAATGAGAGACAATATAATCGATGCCCATGACCGTAATGATGATGGATACAAATATCATTAAACTGAAATTGGAGAATTGATCGATAAAATCGAAATATAAAGGATCGATAATCTTAATGATCAATGTCGAAGCAATTCCAAATAAAATGATATTTCCAAGCCATATCCTGCCATGAAGATTGAACGGTTTTTGAGAATAATCCCACCATCTAGCATGAAGCATTTTTTCCAGATAGAAACTGGTAAAGTATTCTAGTAAGCTACATATTATCATACCGGCTAAAAATGTTGCCAAGTAGTTATTTAAAAAAGGAGCTATGTTGCCAATTAAAAAAGTGATAGAAACGACACCCCAGCCATATATCGGACAATATGGTCCAATCAAAAAACCTCTGTTAATAAAACGATGATATTGAATGAACTTGAGAATAACTTCCATTATCCATCCCAGAACAGAAAAGATAAAAAATAATATAACTAATTCATTAAAAATACGCATGGAATAATTATAATATATTTATTTCAAATCAGTAAAATACGCTTATAATTAAAGAAAAAAGGAGAACGTATATGCATACTTATAAACTTAGCAATGGTGTAGAAATTCCTTCGGTCGGTTTTGGAACATTCAAAAACACCGGAGAGACAGTATATGAGTCGGTCAAAGAAGCACTCAGAGTGGGATACCGTCACATCGATACTGCCTCTATGTATAACAATGAGAAAGAAGTTGGACAGGCCATTAAAGATAGCGGAGTAAACAGAAATGAGATATTTGTAACTTCAAAAGTCTGGAGAACGGATAGAGGTTACGACAAGACCATCGCTTCATTTAACAGGTCTTTGGAAAATTTAGGATTAGATTATTTGGATTGTATCCTGATTCATTGGCCATGCCCAATCAATAAAGAAAATTATAATGAAGTAAATATTGATACTTGGAATGCCCTGATCGATCTATATAAATCAAAAAAAGTAAGGGTCATCGGCGTGTCAAATTTCCTTTGCCATCACATCGAACCGCTTTTGCACAGTGAGATCAAGCCTATGATGAATCAGATAGAAGTGCATCCTGGTTTTATGCAAAAAGAGATAGTTAACTTGTGCAAACGTGAAGGTATACTAATAGAAGCTTGGGAGCCTCTTGCTAAAGGAAAGATATTAAATGATGAGAGAATTATCAGCTTAGCTGATAAATATCACAAATCTCCTGCTCAGATCTGCATTCGCTGGTCTTTGGATAATGGACTATTGCCTTTGCCTAAATCAGCTACACCAAGCCGAATAGCAGAGAATCTAAATGTATTTGATTTCGAATTAGAAAAAGATGATATCGAATTTATAAATAACTTTGAATTCATCGGTGGTTCAAAAATAAACCCTGATGAGGTCGAACCTTGATAAGTTACGATGCGATCATCGTAGCATCGGGAAAAGGGAGCAGACTTAGCCTCGGATACAATAAGGTATTTTATAAATATGAAGATGGACAGACCATTTTAGATAAAGCCTGCGCTCTTTTTATTGAAGATGATGATTGCAAAAATATTATCGTTGTAACAAATGAAGAAGAGTTTCATCTAGTGAATCACAATCCTAAACTCATCTTAGTAAGAGGCGGGAAGATGAGAAAAGACAGTGTTTATGAAGGTTTGAAAGTAGTGAAGAGTCCTTATGTGCTGATACATGATGGAGCCAGACCCAAATTGGAGGTTGAAGATCTTGATAAACTGAAAAGCTCATTGATCGAAAATGATGCCGCAATACTAGCAGTTAAGGCTAAAGAGACGATTAAACTCGTCATCGACTCATATATTTCAGAAACGATAGACAGAAATAAGGTTTATTTAGCTCAAACACCTCAAGGGTTTAGATACGAGATAATCAAAAACGCTTATGATAAAGCGATCGATTCAGAGATTGAGTTCACTGACGATGCGTCCATTGCAGAATATGTGGGTATAAAAGTTAAGATAGTTGAAGGATCATATTCCAACAATAAAATAACATATCCGTCTGATCTGGGAATATGAGAGTAAAAGGCAGTCATCATGAAGTGGAAATCCAAGTCAGGAAATCCCTTCAATAGACTGCCTTTTTATTTATTGTATGTGAAATCGCGATATAGAAAATAATTATTCTTCAGTATCTTGCTGGAGACATTGGTCTTGTTTTTAGCGAGAATTTTGAGATACTCCAAGCTTTCCTGAGAGATATCTTCATTATCGAAAGGATAGAAAACTTCTTCGATGTTTGAATAGTATCCTTCATCGACCAAAAAATCTCCGTTGGCAAAAACTGTCATAGTTTCTTTGTTGGGTGCAAAATAGTCATTTCCCATATAGAATCGAGGATCAAATTCGATTCCACATAGATTGGCAAGTGTTGGGACTATATCAAAAGTTGACATCAGATTAGAATAAGTATTAGGGGCTATACCACCGCCATAGATGATCATAGGAGTATGATCTATCAAGTAGCGATAAGAAGTTCTATCCATATAAGAATAAGTTTCTATTGTATCGTAGTCTAAATTAAGCGGGTGATGGTCGGCATACATTAGAATGATTGTATCATCTAATTTTCCGTCATTTTCCAAATGTGTAAGAAGATGTTCCAAAGCTTCATCAAGTATCATCGCCTTGGACAGATATCTTTTTATTTCGAGCGGATAATCAGGATGTACTTCATTTATTCTTTCGATATTTAGATCAGCGCTCCAACTGTCCTGATCATAAGGGAAGTGAGTGGTGCTCGTTACGATATGGGCATAAAAATGATCGCTATCGGAGAAGATATCATATGCTTGATCTATCAATTCAATATCTGACGGCCAACCCTTATATTCGGTTATATCGAGATCTTCTTTATTGTAGTAGACATCGGCTCCCATATTTTCATATACGACACGCCTATCGTAAAATTCATCATACCAATTATGAAATGCATAAGTTGAATAACCTTCCTTGTCAAAAAGACTAAACAGACTGTATGGATAATAGTTATCGCTGTAATCATTAGGAGCACAGGTATTATTCTCCGGAATGATGGAAACCAGACCGATAAATTCACTCTCTCCTGTCGTACAGCTGTATTTAGGAGTGTAATAATTATCGAACAACCAACCTGAGGTTTTCATTTTATATAAAGTAGGTGTCAGTTCTTCATCTATGGCCATATAGTCAAAAGCTTCGATCATGATGGTGATGACATTTTTGTTCTTGAAAATGCCAGTATAGTCATTATAATCACTTATATTTTGTGATATGAGAAAATTATCGATAGCCAGCATATCTTCGTCCGATTCCTCGTTCATCATTCGCACCCACTCATCCTGGTCGATATCTCTTTTTATATCGCTTTCGGGAGCATCGCTAGGTAAAGGGGTATTAAAAATGATCTCTTCTTCTTGATCGCTATTGAAGAATAGATTAGAAATATCATCAAAGAGAAAGGCAATAGGGCCATTTTGAGCTAGATACTTTTGCTTTTGGGAATCAAGAAAGAGGACGATATAAAAGCAATCAAAAATATTGTCAGATATATTAAAGAGGTGCGTTTTCTATTATGCTCTAAATCATTAAAATCTATTAGAGATAATAATGGAGCAAGAAGTAAGATATAATATCGTGCTTTTATGAAAAGGATGAATTGAACGATATATTCATCAATTCTTGTAATGCCGTCTTTTCCTTGTACAAAAGAGATGTAGTTGCCCATAAAATCTTTAAAATTCAGCTGAACAATAGAATAGATAGATAGAAATAAGATGATAACAAACACTATCCATTTTCCTACCTTGGATAATGAGCCATCAATGAAGGCAAGAAGCGCAGACAAAGCTATGGTGAAGCAAAAAGAACCGATTAGATCTGTCGGTAAAAAAGTTCCAAAAGCAAAATATAAGAACGATGTCTGAATAAACAACAAAATCAAAATGAATAGTATAAATCTTTTAAATTTCATAGTTTAATATCCCTGCCTTGATCATAAATGATATCATACGTTATTGTACATCAATAAAATGATTAAATACCATATTATAAATATATTGACGTCGATTTATAAAAAAGCCTTTATCATTTTGGATAAAGGCAAACTGTCTTATATAACATCATCTGGCAGCTGTATTAACTACTTTGTATGAAGTCTTACCTGTATATTCACAAACCTTTAGTTTATTGTTCCAGGTCCAACCTTCACCTTTTTCTTCATCACAAGTTACTACACCATCACAGTTTTTATCTTTTGATCCGGCACATACTGGAACATTTGGAGATTGTTCTTCAGTAATTGGAACATCTGATGCAATAGCTTTGATGATGATAGGTAGATCGATTGCACTGGCTTTGATTATTAACTTCCCAGATTTTGCGTCGTAAGTATAATCTGTTCCCTCGCTTAGCACAATATTATTTTTTATTAGTTCTATCGATGATGGCAAGTATTTGCCTTCACTAGCTTGCAAAGTGAAAGAGAAGTCTTCATTATAAGGCATTAACAGAGAACTGAATTGGTAACTTCCGTTTTGATAATTAAGAATCCCTTCGTTATAAGAAAAATAATTTGAACTATTAGAATGATTTAATGTGGAGAAAAACGGAGCATCATCATATGTGTTGAAATCA
>CALBGK010000095.1 GCA_937893115.1 uncultured Erysipelotrichaceae bacterium
CACAAATATATGGAATATCGTTTTCCAAAGTTGATAGTATTTTGATGGTCGACACCATCTCTGAGTCAACGCTGTTATAACGGAAAACTATATCTGAAGATATTCCGATTGAATCTATCTTATCCTTAATCACTTCATAATCATTTGCATACCACTCTAAATATTGTTTAATAATCGGTATATACTTGCTTGCGATATTTTCTGGATCATCTTGGTCTAGATCAAAAAACTTCTTCCCTTGATGTTTATATATCAATTCATCCCAATATAAAGCACATTGTTTTTTAAGTGAATCTAACTTTAATATGTTAATTATCAATTCGCAGTCTTCTCTGCTTTGAGGATTTCGGCCATTAATACTAGCACCATTTAATGCTATCTCTAAACTCTTTTTATTAAATAAGAATGCCAATTTATTGATTTTGCCATCTTGAGAAAAATTATTACGCAGATGTTCTATGGCTTTTTCAAATCCTGAATCTTCGCTCAATATAATGACTTCTTTTCCGAATTTAGCAGCAGCAACTTTTTCTGCAAATTCACATGTTTCTTCAATTTGGTCAATGAGCTTATTCCATCTTTCTCTATATGCACCACCTTTTTTGCCATCTATTGCGCAATATTGCATCCAAGGATCTAAATTTGCATATTTTTGAACGTCATTCCTCAGTTCCTTAACTAAATCCACAGACGGATATTTTAGTGAGAACTTTCCAAAATCTCCGCTAAATGAAATCTCCTTTTTGATTGGGTGTGATTTTATAACCCACTCTTTTGTTTTAGCGATTACACTAATTGTATTTTTAAGCGAAACTAATTCATTACATTTCTTATCGAAAGCATCAGGATTAAGAAGTTCTTTAGGATCAGGGATACCACTTCTAAGTTCTGATTCTTCTTCTACACTTATATTTTTGTTGCTCTGATAAAGCTCTGTAAGTTCAGTAAAGTTTAAAGGCAATGGTACATCTAATTCTACTCTGCCAGGAATATAAGATAATTTATCACTATTATCTTGCACAAATTTAGCCATTTCCGAAGGAGAAATGCTTTCACCATTATAAACAATAGAATTACTTTCTTGGTTAATAATAGTAAACAGGGTTTTTCTTACCTTAGCTAATTCTTTAATAACTTTTTTTCTGCTTTCTTGTAGCTTATCCATTTCTTTTTTAATAGAAAATGAATTCGCCTTTCCCATAAACTCTGTAATTCCATCAATAGAGTGTTCCATATCTTTATTGGAACCTTCTATCAAAGATACGCAAAGATCTTGTATGCCCGGAACCAATTTATCTTTTAGTACAGCTAAAGCTTTTGATGTATGACTTGTAACTAATACATTTTTACCTTGTGCCAAAAAATGACCTAACAAATTAGCGATTGTATGAGTTTTTCCTGTTCCTGGAGGTCCTTGTACTAAAACTGCATTATATTTCTCAATACGACGAGCTATTTCAAGTTGCTCGCTATTTGCTTCTTTAGATAACAAAATATCAGCACTCTCACCGCCTACTGAAGCCAGTCTTTCTTCGATCGATATTTCATTTATCTCATCAGGAATTTCAGATACTCCGCCTTCGATAATATCTTTGATCGGGCTCGGTAAGTATCCGTTCTCTATTATATCCTTGATAACCCGCTCAATCGCTTTAGTATAATCATCTGACCGTTTCCTCATTATAAAGCATGGCCTTTGATAGATAAGATATTTATCGTTTTTATCCCACCCTTCTGGGACTCCTTCTCTAGAAAATTTACTATCTGACGAAATCCTTTTAGTAAATTTATCTAGAAACTTGGGAAATTCAACTCGATCTAGAGGATGATAATCATTTAGACTCATTTCAGAATTTAAATTATTGATGGAGATTAAATCGATATCTTTTAAATCCTTAAACAAAGACACAAATATTTCTGTATCTTCTTCACCATCTTCAATATAGATAGTATTATCATTAACATCTAGTTCAATCTTGACTCGTCTAGTGATAATCGGATGATCCATCTCTTTGTCATCTCTTACACGAAAAAAGCCGTCAGCAACGATCAATTCATTGCCTTCAGCATCACGTTCAAACTCATTATATACTGCTCTAAGCCGATGAAATAGATCTCTAGTTTTGCTAAGCAGTTTTTGCCTTTTTTGCCATTCATTGCGAAGCAATAACCAATCATTATATTTTTGAACCCTACTAGCATCATCTTCGAAGTATTCCTTATATAATTTTTGTTCTTGATCAACACGTTTAGCAAAATCACTTCTTTCTTTAACAGAGCTAGTTAACTTATCTAGTGGTATTAATTTATAATCATGAATATTAACTTCTGACTTATAGTCATCCCATCCGCGTTTAAACCATGATTCAATTTCAGAATCAGGTACTGGGCATTTTTCAATATCAGGTTTGTGAACAGCCAATAAATAATTTGGTGTACTACTTGTATCATCCACATCAACTCTATCTCTATAGTACAGTTTGATGTTTTCGTCATCTTCAGGTAAAGAATCAATATAAAGAACATATGAATAATCGCTGACATCCTTAATTAATTTTTGCCAACTTTTGTTAACTTCTAAAACATATCTAAATAATGAAGCCGCCTTTTCTCTTGTGGATATTTTTTCATCAACACCAAATTCTGCCATTGTATATATTTCCTTTCAATCAGTTAATAAAGGCACAATGATATTATTTTCATTATGCTAGATATAATAATTCATTTAAAAGTATATCCCCCCTCCCGCCTTTTTACAACCGATTACAATAAAAAAGGTGCATTTATAGCACCTAATAGGACTTACGTTAATGTAAATTAACCGAAAAGATACAATTTCATCTAGGAGATAATTGCAATTTATTACTTTTTATCTTCATTAAGTGGCTTAATAATTAGACCACAATTCTTAACCATAGCTAAAGAATTAGCAGGAATACTCTTAGAGATAAAGGCATTACCACCAACGATACTGTTTTCTCCAACTACTACCTTTCCACCCAATACTGTCGCATTGGCATAGATAGTTACATTATCTTCTATTGTCGGATGTCTTTTAACACCTCTAAGTGTCTCGGCATGGTCAGTACTAATAGCTCCTAATGTTACACCTTGATATACCTTAACTCTTTTACCAATAATAGTAGTTTCGCCAATTACAACCCCTGTGCCATGGTCAATGAAGAAAGCTTCATCTATCTTGGCGCCTGGGTTTATATCAATGCCTGTTGCACTATGAGCTAATTCTGACATTAATCTAGGAAGATAGGGAATCTGTAATTCATACATCGCATGAGCTAGACGATAAATAAGTATGGCATAAAAGCCTGGATAAGCTAAGATAATTTCTTCTTTTGATTCACATGCGGGATCACTTTCATAGAAGAAATCCAAATCTTTAGCTAATTGGGGAATGATGATAGTAAATTTCTTAAATAATTCATCTACTATTGCTTCATCATACTTTTCATTCTTATAGCTAAAGACTTTATCGATAAGCTTAGCGACAAAGGCATATATCTCATTAAAACTTAAATCAGTCTTATAGAATGAGGGAATCATTAAAGAACGTAAATAATTAGTTAAACTAATTACTTCTTTACGGTCAATATGTTCATCAGCGCTAGCGAATAAAGGATATTCTTTTAAACTATTATCGATAATATCTTTAATATTAGTCATATATTCCTTCAAGGACAAATAGCGATCAAAGGAATCTGGTAATATCACTACAATCTTTTTGTTTTTTTCCTTTTTAGCTTTACTTATAGCAATGCTTAAAGCTGCGCCTGAAGAAATACCTGAGAATATCCCTTCATGGCGATGCAACAATTTCATGGCACTAAGTGACTCTTCATAAGTCACAGTTTCCATTTCATCAATGAGATTTTGAGCTAAGATTTCTGGTATAAAATTAGCACCAATGCCTTGTATCTTATGTGGTCCAGCTATACCTTTTGTGATAAGTGGTGAATCAGCTGGCTCAACACCAATAACTTTCACATTTAAGCCTTGTTCCTTAAAATATCTTGCTGTTCCACTAATTGTTCCACCAGTACCAATACCAGCTACAAAATAATCAAATTCTTTTAAATCATCAATAATCTCTTTAGCTGTATTTTCATAATGGGATAAAGGATTATTTACGTTTTCAAATTGAGAAGTTAAAAAATGATTAGGATATAAATCTTTAAGTTCTTCCACCTTTTCTTTAGCTCCAGCCATACCCCTTTTACCATCTGATAAAACTACTTCTGCTCCATAAGCTTTCATCATTCTAATTCTTTCTTTACTCATGGTATCAGGCATGACAACAATCATCTTTAAGCCTAGATTAGCTGCAATCATGCTTAAACCGATACCCATATTACCTGAAGTCTCTTCAATTATGATTGCATCTTTATTTATCTTTCCTGACTTAAGAGCTTCATCTATCATCTTATAAGCCGCTCTATCTTTAACACTGCCACTTGGATTAAAGAATTCTACCTTGGCATAGATATCACTTTCTAAATTAAGCTCTTCTTTAATTCTATCTAATCTAACTAATGGTGTATTACCAATAGTATCTAATATTGTCTTGTATATCATCTAAAATAATCTCCTTAGTGAATTCATTCTAACCTAAGCTATATTTTTTGCAACTAATATACAGCTTATCTCTTCTTAACAATTTCTTCATGATAGAAATAATTAATAACTACTGGCTTATCTTTGCTATCAACTTTAAACGAATCATCATTTCTTAAATATCTTAAACCTTCACTTTCACAATAAGCTTTAATATCTTCATTTAACTTATACCAGTAAGTTTTATTTCCATGGATATAAATATCTTCATATAAAGGATATAATCTAGGATAATTATCTTTAATATAATTTAGGATTACTGGCTTAAATTCTCCTCTTAGATTTAAATTTTCTAACCAGATATAATTACAATAATCCTTACACCTATCTATTATCTTCTTTACATCTGTAATACCTGGAAAGATAGGTGATATGAAACAGGTAGTTATTATGCCTACTTCATGAAATTTACGCATAGCTTCTATCTTTCTTTCGATAGATACGGAATAATCCATATCTTTTCTAAATTCTTCATCTAGGGTATTAATAGACCATGAAACTCTAGCTTCAGGATATTCTTTAATAAGATCTATATCTCTAAGTATCAAATCTGATTTAGTAGCTATACTTAGCTTAGCTTTACTATCTTTCATCTCTTCTAAGAAAGCCCTCGTCCTTTGATATTTCATCTCTAAGGGCATATAAGGGTCAGTGACTGAACCAATAAATAATTCTTTGTCTCTATACTTATTTGAACTTTTAATCGCATCCCAATACTTCACATCGACGAAAGTGCCCCAATCTTCTTGATGATTAGTAAATCTTTTTATAAAAGACGCATAACAATATTTACACCCATGACTACATCCCACATAAGGATTGACTGAATAGTCAGACACGGGCAAGTTAGATTTATTAATAACACTTTTAACTTTTATCTCTTTAATTATCATAAGTTTTCTCTATCGCTAGATGCCATATTTTTTTCTTATGCTGCTTATTGAACTTTCACCATCAAAAGTACGACCTTCTTTTATATCAGTAAGACCACTCAAAATTTCCTTTGCCTCTATTATCTTATTAATATCATTCTCATATAAATATTTAAGGTAGGTTTCATCATTGTCATTAAAACTAAGCTGATACATTTTAAAAATAACTGGATAGTTTTTAGGTTTCCAAAATTCTTCATAGGAATAACGATAAGTCATACCTATGCTTTCCATTACTCTTCCACTTCTAATATTTTTAATATCATGTGTGGCTGTTATATAAGGCAATCCTTCTTTTTTAACTAAGTCTACGATAACTCTTGCAGCTTCGCTAGTAATACCTTTGTGCCAATGTTCTTTACGCAAAGCATATCCTAAGTCATGGCTCTCATCTTCACTAACTTTTATATAGCCGATAGGATAATCGTTCTCTTTTAAACATATTGCAAAAGCATATTTATCATATTTAAACCTATCTTCATAAAAGCTATATGTTTCTTCTATAGTTTTAATAGGAAACCATGGTAAAAAAGTATTTACTTCTTCATCACTCAATAATTGATAAAGTGCTTCTATATCGCTTTCTTTAAATCTTCTTAAAATTAATCTATCTGTATACATCTTTAATATCATAGTCTACAAGTTAATTGTACAATCTTATTTATGAGTAATAAACTTGGCGGAGTTTTTTCTCCAATTTCTCTTTTATCTTACTTTCGGTGGTATTGAATCTAATCAAAGGTAACTCAGCTTTATCAAAAATATGATTTTTTATCTGATCTCTTTTATATTGCGTTGTACCTTCTTTATGAAATTCATAACCATCTATTTCAACTGCTAAAATTGGATTTTTAGTAGTTTTACTATATATTAATATATCGACATGAGAAAGCTTCGTATCAATAATATCAAATGAGTTGCATCTTTTACTAAATAATAGTTATTTTATATAAATTATATAAGCTATAACATACAAGATTATTTATAAAATGTTATTATATAGGCAATAAGTGTAGAATAAAGTTATTACTACATAAGAATTAGACATACCATTCTCATATTTTAGAGAAATATGCATAGATAGAACAGGGATAATACAGCTCCAATGATAATCGTTATGGTAATGCGATTAAGAAACATATTAAAGAGTACAACAAGCTGATATTAATAATAAATAAAGTACTTATAGTTTATTGAAATCCAAATAGGAGAAAAAGATTGAAATGTGCCACAATAATGATTTTTCCGATAAAGCGATTGCCTATATAAATAAAGTTAAAGAGATAGGAAAAGGAAAGAAGGAAGAATTAGACAAGTTGTCTCTTCAAACTTATTCTGATTATAGAACCGGAATACTTTCTGATAAAGAATATGGTTATATACATGCATTACTAATGGAATATCGCTACCCAAGATAATACAGATAAAAATTGAACATGTATTTATATATTATGGCCAAATGACATAGAGAAGGCAAAAGACTTCAATAAAGAATGTCATGATACCGAGCGATTTCTATTCTACTTGCTAAGCTGTGACAGTAATATAAAGAAATTGTAAACAGACCAAAAGTATTAATTTCATCTTCAAACATAGCTCAGGCTCTTATTGCTGATGGCACCAATAATTAATTCTAAGCAACTCAGACGACTTCTTTGTGTTAACCTCGAGCGTTAGTTTAATCAGCGTATTTTGAAGATAATAAATGATTTCACTAAAAACGCATTAAAATACCTTGAGATAAATATAAATGAGGACCTAAAAGGTCCCTTTTTACATACTGCTAGGATATAGTTTATTTCTGCGCCTATCTTTTTGCTACATCACCGTGACGTGGGCAATACAAACAAAAAGACTTGAAATCATGTTAATGATCTCAAGTCTTTGATAATTAATAATTAGTTGCTTGTCTTTCAAAATATGATTTAGGGAATCCACAAGTTGGACAAACTTCTGGTGCCTGAATATCGAAATGTAAATGTCCACACTGACGGCACATCCAGAACACTGCTCCTGCCTCTTTAAATACTTCTCCCTTTTGCAAACGTTCTAATAATTTACGGTAACGTTCTTCATGAGCTTTCTCTACAGCGGCTACTCTTTCAAATTTTACCGCTAATTCTTCAAATCCCTCTTCACGAGCATCTGGTACATATCTGTCCATTCATCATTCTCACCTTGAGCTGCAGCTTCTAGATTTTCCATAGTATTGCCAATGCCATGGAATTCCTGAAACCACATTTTAGCATGTTGCGATTCTTGCTCCGATGTTTCCATAAAGATCGAAGAAATTTGTTCATAACCTTCTAAAGCTGCTTTTTGAGCAAAATATTTATATTTATTTCTTGCTTGTGATTCTCCGGCAAAAGCTTCCATCAAATTCTTTTCTGTTTTTGTTCCAGCATATTTGCTTGTAGCTTGAGCTTCCTTCTTTTCAATGATTTCTTCAAAGTTTTCTGCTCCTACTTTACATAGTGGGCAAACAAAATCTTTGTCTAAGCTTTCTGCTTCGTGGATATATCCACACACTTTACATCTAAATTTTTTCATAGTCTTTTTTCTTCCTTTCTCAAGATCACTACTTCGATCTATATAATTTGTGTGTAACATTTTTTTAGCAATATCGCTGAGGGGCTCTTTATAAAATTCGCGATACAATCGAATGATCTCTGAATTTTCATACGACGATCTTATTTCAGCTTCTTCATCTCTTTTATACAATCCCTGCATCCTTTTCTTTAAAACTTCAGGATCTTTTTGCAGTATTTCTTTTGGTTGGCCACCTCCGCCGATACATCCTCCAGGGCATGTCATAACTTCGATGAAATGATATGTTTCTCCTGTTTCCTCTATATGGCGTAAAAATCTCTTTGCGCTCGATGTCGTTGATATAACTGCGTATCTTATCTTGTTGCCTTGAATGTCCAGAGAACCCTCTTTTACATTTTCAAAACCTCTAACTGGTGACAGATTCAGCAGTTCAGGGGTAGGTTCTTCTCCTGTTAAGATGTGATAAGCTGTCCGAAGAGCAGCTTCCATTACCCCTCCACTATTTCCAAATAAGATTCCGCCTCCAGAAGAGCGTGACATCAAGGAGTCATAAGCATCTTCTTGCAAGGAATTAAAATCAATTCCTTCTTCTTTTGCCCATATAGCTAATTCACGGGCAGTAATGACATGATCCATATCTTTGATGCCTTCTATGTCTAGATAATCGGCAGATTGATGCATTTCATCACGTCTTATCTCATATTTTTTGGCCGTACAAGGCGTTAAGGCAACATTGACGATCTTGCTGGGATCAATTTCTTTCTGCTGAGCAAAATACGTCTTGACAGTTGGACCCTGCATTCCGATCGGGCTTTTGGCTGAAGATAAATTCTGAATATATTCCGGTTCAAAGGTTTCGACATATTTTACCCAAGCTGGACAACAGCTTGTAAACTGAGGCAGTTTTCTTCCCTCCTGAATACGTTTTATCAGTTCATTAGCTTCTTCCATGATTGTTAGATCTGCAGCAAAATTGGTATCCAATACATAATCAAAACCTAATTTGCGCAGTAAAGAAACCATCTTTCCTTCAACAAATGAACCCGGTTCTGCTCCAAATGCTTCTCCCAGAGAAACACGAACTGCAGGCGAAGTAGATACGATAACAATTTTTTCTTTATCTTTTATCGCTTGTTGCACTTCTTTATATTCGTAACGTTCTGTAATGCTATTTGTCGGGCACACATTTGCACACTGACCACAGTGGATACAAATTGCCATATCTTGTGTCGATTCTAATGAATAAAAACCATGCACAGATATTTTTTCTTGGCATACGTTTTTACACTGGCCACATTGAATACATAATGATTCATTTCTAACTATCGCTTCATTATCTGCTTCAATAGCTACACGAACACTCAAAGGCAAATGCTTACTCATGTTCTTTTTTCTCTCTTTCTAATTTTAAACATTCATTACAAAGACCAAAGAATTCAATTGAGTGGCCTTCGACATAAAAATCACCAAGTTTTCTCTGCAGTTCATC